>CAYMWT010000206.1:0-4601 GCA_964394055.1 uncultured Oscillospiraceae bacterium | reverse complement strand
CACGCTGAGAGCCGCCGATGATCTCACCGATGCCGGGCACCAGGCAGTCCATGGCTGCCACGGTCTTTCCGTCCGGGTTCAGCTTCATGTAGAAGGCCTTGATCTCCTTGGGGTAGTCGGTGACGAAGACAGGCTTCTTGAAGACCACCTCGGTCAGATACCGCTCATGCTCGGTTTGCAGATCGGTGCCCCAGTGGACGGGATACTCGAACTGGTCGTTGTGCTGCTCCAGCAGAGCAACGGCATCGGTATAGGTGATATGGCCGAAATCGCTGGTCAGTACATGGTTCAGCCGCTCCAACAGGCCCTTGTCCACGAACTGGTTGAAGAATTCCATTTCCTCGGGAGCGTGCTCCAGCACATAGGAGATGATATACTTGATCATATCCTCCGCCAGGCGCATATCGTCCTCCAGATCCGCGAAGGCGATTTCCGGCTCGATCATCCAGAACTCGGCGGCGTGACGGGTGGTATTGCTGTTCTCCGCCCGGAAGGTGGGGCCGAAGGTGTAGATGTTCCGGAAGGCCATGGCGAAGGTCTCACCGTTGAGCTGGCCGGACACGGTCAGGTTGGTGGGCTTGCCATAGAAGTCCTGGCTGTAATCCACCTTGCCGTCCTCAGTTCTGGGCACGTTGTTCAGATCCAGGGTGGTAACCTGGAACATCTCGCCCGCGCCCTCGCAGTCGGAACCGGTAATCAGGGGCGTATGGACATAGACGAAGTCCCGATCCTGGAAGAACTGGTGAATGGCCATGGCCGCCAGACTTCTCACACGGAACACAGCCTGGAAGGTGTTGGTCCGGGGCCGCAGATGGGTGATGGAGCGCAGGAACTCCATGGAATGCCGCTTGGGCTGAAGGGGATAGTCTCCCGTAGAGGGGCCTTCCACGTCGATGGTCTGGGCCTGGATCTCAAAGGGCTGCTTTCCATCAGGGGTCAGCACCAGAGTACCCTTGACGATCAGGGCAGCGCCGATGTTGATTTTGGCGATTTCCTGAAAATTCGCCATGGTATCATTATAAACGACCTGAACCGGGGTAAAGTAAGTACCGTCATTCAGGACGATAAAGCCGAACTGCTTGCTGCCCCGGCGGTTTCGTACCCAGCCGCCAACGGTAACTTCCTTGCCGGCATAGGCTTCGGTGTTTTTGAACAGCTCACGAACGGTGATTAAATCCATTTTCATTTCCTCATTTCTGGCTGGAATATTAAATAAGTATACGCCAGTTCGGTAGATTTTACAAGAGGGAAATGAAATATTTGTTAAAAATATCGAAAATCTCTGTTTCACAAATTGCATTCCCCGCCTGCTTGTTGTATAATACGGGGCAAACGGATCATGGGAATAAGCCTCATGGGGCTTATTCCTGCGCCTTAAGGCGCAGTTTTTCGAAAAAGGAGCGACCTCATGTTCACCCGGAGCGGCAAATATGAAAACAAAACGGCACACCCCAGACGGTATTCCCTTCCCCTGCTGCCGTTGTCTTTTTTTCTGATCGAAGTCTTCGCGTTTTTCTTTCTCTCCACCGCAAGCGCCTCCTCCGGAGATGTGTTCACCCAGCACCTCTTTGAGCAGCAGGGCTATACCGACGAGGCTATGCAGAGCGTCAGCCTGTGGCCCCTGGCCTTTGGGGCCGTGTGGGCCGTGCTTCTGACCGCCCTGGTTCGGCTGCTTCCGGGAAAGGCCTCCCGAATCGGCTTCGGTGTCATCTACTTCTTTTTTCTTGCCTATGCTGTGGTGCAGACCGGCTATTTCCTGCTGTTCCGGGAAATGATGTGGTTCTCCGACTTCCGGTATGCCTCCGAGGGAGCGGATTATTTTGACGTATTGCTGAGCTATCCCCTGTCCTGGTGGCTGAGCATTCTGGGGCTGCTCCTGCTGGGCGTCTTCACATTGTGGAAATATCCCAGCTCCTTCAGATGGAAGGGTAAACCCTTCGCTGTCCTGGCTGTGGTTGCGGCGGTGTTCGCCGCGGTGAACCTGCCCCAGCAGGTATTTGCCCATGATGAGCAGATTCAGTACGCGGAATCGGACTACGGCCGATCCCAGTCCGCCGAGGCCGCCTACGAAAACATGTTCAACGCCCATCGGCTCTATCAGGTCTGCGGCATCTACCAGACCGCTGTAAAGGATCTCTACACCCATTCCATCTATCCTCTGACGCCGGGCTACCGTCAGGAGCAGGAAGAAGCGCAGGAGGAAATTGACGCCTTCTTTGCCTCCCGGGAAGAAAGCGGCCCCAACGAAATGACGGGACTGCTGAAGGATAAGAACGTGATTCTGGTATTGATGGAATCCATGGACGACTGGATGATCGGAGAACATACCCCAACCCTTTCGAAGATGATGTCCGAAGGGATCCACTTCACCCGGTTCTATACCCCCGGTTACGGCGGCATCCGTACCTTTAACACAGAGTTCTGCGCCAATACCGGATCCTTCCTTCGCAGCGGCGGCGGATATGCCTTTGACTATGTGACCAACACCTTTGACCAATCCCTGGCAAGTCAGCTGACGAAGGAGGGCTACCGTGCCCTGACCTTCCACTATAACGATCCGTCCTTCTATTCCCGGGGCGTCTTCTCCCCGGCCATGGGGTATGAAAGCTATGTTTCCTATCAGGACTATGTATCGGGAAAGTCCAAGTCCTTGTATGACGACCAGCTTCTCTTTGACAGTCAGCCTCTCAATGACGCTTTCTTCTCCGGTGAGAAAAAGCTGAACTTCGTCATTACCCGTTCCGCCCATTTAAGCTACAAGTACAATGAGGTTCTCAGCTACTGGGGCCTGCAAAAGTATCCTCAGTACAAGGGCCTCACCGGCAACGAGGAGACGGACTGTGCCCTGCTGAAGGCCCGACTGGTAGATGATTTCTTCGCCCGGATGCTTCAGGAGCTGGAAAGCCACGGGCAGCTGGAAAACACGGTGATCGTTGGCATCACCGACCACTACACCTACGGCTATAAGGACACCGCCTCCCTTTTGGCGCTGTCCAAAGTCAACGACACCCTGCTTCTGGAAAAGACGCCCTGCTTCATCTGGGGCCCTGATGTCCCCGCTATGGAGGAAGACAAGATTCTGAACACCTCCGACCTGCTGCCCACCCTTTTCAATCTCCTGGGGGTTTCCAGCGGCTATGACTATATCGGACGGGACGCCTTTGACGACAGCTACGACGGCTTCGTTCCCTTCTCCGACGGCAGCTGGATCACCGGCGACCTTGCTTACAATGCCGGGACTAAGTCCCTGATGACCCTGGATGGCGGCAAGGGTACGGCAACGAAAGAATTCCAGGCAGAAATGGCAAATCGTGTCCAGACCTTCACAAGGATCAATAACCTGATATTGGATACCGATTACTACAAGGCAGCGGAAGAATAGCAGACATTCCGCTGCAAATGGTGAAACACATATTAAGGAGGAACCAGGATGAACTATCAGGAAATCAATTCCGGAATCATTGATACCTGGTGTCGGAACGGCTGGGTTTGGGGCCAGCCAATTCCCCACGAAATGTATCAAAATGCCGTAAATGGAATATGGGACGTCTATCTGACACCCACCAAAACCGTTCCCCATTCCTGGTTTGGCAACCTGCAAGGGAAGAAGGTATTGGGTCTTGCTTCCGGCGGCGGGCAGCAGCTCCCGATCTTCACCGCGCTGGGAGCGGAATGCACACTGTTGGACTATTCCCGGGAACAATGCCAGCGGGAGGAACAGGTTGCGAAAAGAGAAGGGTATGCCATAACTGTCATTCAGGCAGACATGACCAAGCCTCTGCCCTTCGAAGACGGGGCCTTTGACCTTATTTTCCATCCGGTGTCCAATTGCTATGTGGAAAAGGTGGAGCCGATTTTCCGGGAATGCTATCGGGTCCTGAAAAAGGGCGGCATTTTTCTTGGCGGCTATGATTTGGGAATCAATTACATTTTTGACGAATCCGAAACAAAGATCATCTATTCTCTCCCGTTTAACCCGTTGAAGGATCAAAGGCTGTATGACGATTCTATAAAAAACGATTGGGGCATTCAGTTTTCCCATACATTGGAAGAGCAAATCGGTGGCCAGCTAAAAGCCGGATTCCGTCTGTTGGATCTGTATGAGGATACAAATGGTGAAGGTGTTCTCCATGACCATCACATTCCAGGCTTTATCGCCACTCGTTGTGTGAAAGAGCCTGTATAACGTAAAAAGCTCCGGGAAAGCCTTTCCCGGAGCTTTTTGAACACAGAAAACGTGCCGCGGAAACCCGCGGCACGTCCTTTTTCATTTGCTGTACGCCGGAAATTACTTAGCGCTCAGATCCTCGTTGACGTTCCAGCAGACGTAGTAGGTACCGATCTGACCGGCAACCACGAACTCGTCGGGATAGTCAGCCTTCAGGGTAGCGATTTCGTTAGTGGGCACGTCGTCGATGAGCTGCCAGGTGCCGTTCTTGAAGTTGGTCAGCATGTTGTTGGCGTCGTCAGACAGGTAAGCCTTGACTTCGCCCATGGTGACATTGGCGGCATCCACATAGTTGTCGTTCTTGGTCAGAGTGATAACGGAGTTGTGATCCCAACCGGTCATCTTGTAAGCGCCGTTGGAAACATAGGTGGAA
>CAYMWT010000205.1:0-4607 GCA_964394055.1 uncultured Oscillospiraceae bacterium | reverse complement strand
GTCTGCATCACCGGGTAGTTGATCTTGGTATTTTCGATCTGAAGCCAGCCCACCATGTCGTTGTTGGTATCGTAAACCTCCTGGTATTCCTTCTTGATGGACGGCTCCGTCGGCTCTGTGGTGGCCTGAGTGGTCTCCTCAGTGGTGGGAGCCGGCTTGGTCTCCGGCTGCTTCGTAGACGGGGTGGTCTGGGCCTGGGATACCATATTTGCCAGCTGGTCGTTGCGGTCCTTCTGATTCTTGCTCTCCACAATGTAGTTGCCTACCAGAAACGCACTGACGGCGAACGCGATCACAAGCAGGATCACGGTGATGGTAAATAAAAGCTTTTTCGTATTCATAGGCATATACCTCCTTTTCTTTATTATAGATCACACCATCCCAACTGTCAAGCCGGGCGGTTCTTAAGAAACGTTTAGGATTTTGTAAAGAAATCCGGAACTTTCTCCAATTTCCGGCACAGGAAAAGCCATCCCGGCGGGATCAAAGGATTCCCGTCGGGATGTTTCTCAAGAGACCATGTCAGTAGCAGCTTCCGTTTTCTGATCTCTCCGGGGACTGAAGAAAATGTAGTATAGTCCCACCAAAACCAGGGGAAGCTCTGTCAGCAGGATGCACCAATCCATCATCATAGGCAGCAGAAGCGCCACCCAGATCCCCAGGGTTCTGAAGGAAAGATTCCGCTTCAGGGATGCTCCGGCAATGGCTGCCAGCATTCCAATGATCATCAGTCCCGCCATGGGAGAAAATTGCAGCATCAGATTCAGGAACACGTTGTGAAGGTTCGTCACCATGTAGGGAGATTCACTCCCGGGAATGGGCACCGGGTATGTGGAGGTCCCCGCCATGCGACCCACGCCATAGGGGTTCTCCCGGAGGATCGACAATCCCGCCTTCCAGATATATGTCCGTGTGCCCAGGGTAAAAATGTTCCGCTTTTGGGCAATCAGGTAAACGCCAAAGGCCAGCACCAGCGCCACCGGGATCAGCCACAGCAGCCGTTTGGGCTGAAAATGTCCATCCTTGCGGAAGATCCGGTCACCCAGCATGCCGATGAAAATAAACAAAGCGGCAAAGATGGAGGTCATGGTGTTGGATATCACCAATCCCACTGCCATCACGGCAATGGCGCCCCAGTAGGTCCACCTGTTCCGGAACAGTCTGCGATAGGTGACAATGAGAGCCAGAAACAAAATCAGCATAAAGGCGTACTGACTTTTGTGCAGATAGATCCAGTTATAGCGCCGTTCATAATAGTTTGGATCCATTGGCTGTATCCAGCACTGCCCGTTCATAAACCGGATGCCATAATCATCCAGGAAGTAAGGCACCAGCCCAATGGCATTGGACAGGATCACCGCCTGAAGAAAAAACCGGATCACATCGTCTGTTTCTCCAAGACCGTCCTTTTCCAGGCATATCAGCCCCAGGAACGTGAGGAAGGACAGGGTAATATTGATCTGGCTGGAATACCAGGACAGCTGCATTTTATTGGCGACCAGCGCCGCGGCGTTATACAGGACCAGCAGCGCCACCAGCACATACACAAGGGGACTTTGTTTTCTCCAGGTGATCCGCTTCTGGATCAGCACCGTACAAAGAAACAAGGTTGTAAACACATTTGCAAGGATCCAGTCCGGCGCATAGGGGGAATCATAGGAAGAGGTACACATGGGGAAAAACAGAGCGAAAAACAGGAAGTGCTTCAGCATTTCCTCCGGCGCGTTTTTCTTTTTCAGCATGTTCAGCAATGGAATATCCCCTTCCCTATCTCAATCTCAGTCCTCAAAGGTCAGGATATCCTTGTACTTTTCCTTGAACATGCCATACACAGCGTCCAGGATCTCCTCATCCTCCACAGCCAGGTAGTTCTCGTTCTCCTCGTCCACCGGCTCCACCTCCAGAATGACGATCTCGGTGGCTTCCTCCTCAGCGGGCATGAGCACCAGATATTCCTTGTCCTGGTAGGTCAGGCAGTCCAGGTATTCAAAATCGGTTTCCACACCGTTTTCATCGGTGAGGGTCAGAATTTCGGTCTCCTCTTCCGGGGTCAGCTCTTCGTTTTCCATATGTTTTCCTCCTTGATATCGGAATCATTTTTCCATAAAATTTACGGTGTGCCCATTATAGCATAGTTTCCCTCCCCTGTCTACCGAAAGAAATGCCCATTTTCTCCCTTTTCGGGATATTGATTTCCCAAAATGGCTGTGATATACTGGGAGGGCAAAAAGGAAGTGACCCACATGGACATCCGCAAGCATTACGAGAAGGATCCGGCTCTGCGGCAGAGCTTTAACGCTCTGGCCGAGGAGACCTTCGGCCTGAACTTTGAAAACTGGTATCAATCCGGCTTCTGGCAGGGGGATTACGTTCCCTATTCCCTGATTCTGGACGGCCAGGTGGTAGCCAACGTCTCCCTGAATCGGACGGACATGATCATCCACGGGGAGGAAAAGCGTCTGTACCAGCTGGGCACTGTCATGACCCGGCAGGGGTACCGGGGCAGAGGCTATATCCGTCGCATTATGGCGGAAATCGAAAAGGACATTGCGGATGCCGACGGCGTCTACCTTTTTGCCAATGACAGCGTTCTCTCCTTCTATCCCAAATTCGGCTTTCAAAAGGCCCGGGAGTATGTCTATTCCAAAGACCTTGTCCAAACCGGAACCTGTCGGATGGAGCAGATGCCAATGGCCTGTCCCAGGCAGTGGCATTCTCTTCAGCGGGCCATGGAGGCCAGCACCTTTCCGGCGGCCTGTCAAATGGTTCACAATCCAGGCCTGATTTTCTTCTATGTCACCCAGTTTATGCAGGAGTGCGTATACTACTGTCCGGATCTGAACACCTGGGTCATCGGAGAAATTGAGGACGGGGAACTGACGCTTCACTGTGTGTTCACCCACGAGGATGTTTCCCTGGAGGATGTGCTGGCCGCCTTCGGTTCCCGGATCCGCAGCGTCACCCTGGGCTTCACTCCGGAAAATCCCGCAGGCTATACCTGCCGGGAGCTGCGGGAGGAGGATACCACCTTCTTTGTAAAGGGCCAGGCCTTCCGGGACTTTTCTCAGCAGCGCCTGCGGATACCCTCTCTCTCCCATGCGTAAAAAATAAAGATCAAAAATTGTGGGGAACGGAGAACTTTTCCGTTCCCCCTTTTCTTTTTTCCGGAAATCGGTTATACTGTCTTCGGAATTTTTCCAAATCCCATCACATCAGGAGCCATCCATGAGAATCCTTTACGATAGCAAGCAATCCATTTATAAAACGCCCTTCGGTACCCTGACCCCGGCCCAGGAATGCCATATCCATATCCACATACCCCGGACGGTGAATCCCACCCAGGTCACCTGTCTTCTCAAATATGACAGCGGCCAGGAGGCTCAGAATATCCCCCTGTATCTCACGGAGCATAAGGGGCCTTATGAGATCTTCTCCGGCAGCTTTTCCATTCCCCAGCCGGGACTGTATTTTTACTATTTTTACATTGACACTCCCTCCGGCGGCTTCCGGTTGTTCAAGGAAGGGGACGACACCAATATGGAGGCCGGAGACCTTTGGCAGCTCAGCTGCGTTCCCGAGGATTTCCATACCCCGGACTGGGCCAAGGGCGCTACCATCTATCAGATCTTCCCGGATCGGTTCTGCAAATCCGGGAACTGCGACCTGACCGGCAAGCTGAAGCCCTATACCGTCCATAAAAACTGGTACGAGGAGGTGGAGTGGAAGCCAACCGCTGAAGGGATCGTGCTGAATAACGACTTCTACGGAGGCAATTTCAAGGGCATCATGGAAAAGCTGGACTACCTCCAAAGCCTGGGGGTGACCCTGATCTACCTCAACCCCATCAGCAAAAGCTTCTCCACCCATCGCTATGACACAGGAGACTACAAGGTGCCCGATCCCATGCTGGGCACGGAAGGGGATTTCCGGGAGCTGTGCTACCAGGCCCATGCCCGGGGCCTGCGGATCATCCTGGACGGCGTCTATTCCCACACCGGCTCCAACAGCCCCTATTTTAATCGGGAGGGCGCTTTTGACAGCCTGGGCGCCTACAATTCCAAGGAATCTCCCTATTTCAGCTGGTACACCTTCTACGAATGGCCCCATTCCTACCGCTCCTGGTGGAATTTTGACACCCTGCCCACAGTGAACAAACTGGATCCGGCCTTTTTAAACTACATCATTCTGGACGAGGACAGCGTGGTGGCCCACTGGCTGAACCTGGGTGCCGACGGCTTCCGTCTGGACGTGGCCGATGAGCTGCCCGACGAATTTCTCCGGCTTCTCCGCCAGCGGGTGAAGGAGATCAAGCCCGACGCCCTGATTCTGGGCGAGGTCTGGGAGGATGCCTCCAACAAAATCGCCTACGGGAGCCGCCGCAGGTACTTCACCGGCGCGGAGCTGGACAGCGTGATGAACTACCCCTTCCGGGAAGCCATCATCCGCTACGTCCGTGGCATCGACGGCGGCAAGGGCCTGAAAAACACGGTTATGACCATTGTGGAAAACTACCCGCCAGAGGTGGTCGCCACTAACATGAATCTGCTGGGCACCCACGACACACCCCGAATCCTCACCGCCCTGGTAGACGATTTCGACGGCAGCCG
>CAYMWT010000204.1:0-4668 GCA_964394055.1 uncultured Oscillospiraceae bacterium | reverse complement strand
CCGGCGGTGTGGCTGTCATTGTGGAGACCATGACCGACAACCGCAACCGTACCGCAGGCTCCATGCGCCACCACTTTGACAAATTCGGCGGCAACCTGGGCGCCACCGGCTGCGTCAGCTGGTCCTTTGACAAGAAGGGCGTTCTGGTTATCGACAACGAGGACGAGGAGCTGGACGAGGATACGGTGATGATGGACGCCATGGACTGTGGCGCCGATGACTTTGAGGCCGACGGCGACGTGTTCACCATCTACACCGATCCCGACGACTTCAATGCCGTAGCCGATGCCCTGACCGCAAAGAAGTACACTTTCGTCTCCGCCCAGATCGAAATGGTTCCTCAGAACTATCAGAAGCTGGATAATGAGGAGCAGATCTCCCTGATGGAGAAGCTGCTGGACATCATGGAAGACGACGACGACGTGCAGAACGTCTGGCACAACTGGGATCAGGACTGATCCTCGTCAAACGCCCGCGATTTCTGAAGCCTGACTACACTGATGCCCCTGCTTTGTCACGAAATGGCAAAGCAGGGGCATTTTTTGTATTTTTACAAATCCAAAGGGCATTCCGAACCCGGAATGCCCTTTGCATTATATCCGAAGAATCAGGCCTTGCTTTTGTTGGCATGGCGGGCGCTGGTACGTCCCTCGGGGGAGATCTCGCCCACAGCCAGCAGCGCACGCTTGGTCAGGTTCGGCCCGATCAGCTCGTAAACCAGTACCGCGAACAGCACCACATTCCGGGCCAGCGCGCCATCCGGCAGGTTGGCCGCGGTGATGGCCATGCCCAGAGCCACACCGGCCTGAGGCAGCAAGGTGATGCCCAGGTGGTCGCAGATGGGCTTGGGCTGCCGGGTCAGACGGCAGCTGAGATCCGCGCCGAAATACTTACCCGCGGAACGGGCCAGAATGTAGATGATGCCAATGATCAGGGTGGTGGGCTGAGCCAGTACGTTCAGATCCAGCTCCGCGCCGGAGATCACAAAGAACAGGATGTTCAGGGGCATGACCCAGCCGTCCACACGGGCCATCAGCTCTTCCGAGGTGCGGCAGATGTTGCAGAAAATGGTGCCGGTCATCATGCACACCAGCAGCAGAGAGAAGCTCAGATGCACGCCGCCAACATCAAACTCCAGCATGGACAGGCCCACTGTCAGCATGACAAAGGCCACGGAGATGGTCATACGCTTACTTCTGGAGTGGAAGAACTGCTCTGTCCGGTGGAGCAGCCAGCCCATCAGGCAGCCCAGTCCCAGGGACAGGATGATTTCCAGAATCGGCTCGATCACCACGGCCAGGACGCTGATATGCCCATTGGCCAGAGCCATGGCAATGCCGTAGGACACGGAGAACAGCACCAGTCCCACCGCATCGTCGATGGCAACCACCAGCAGCAGGAGCTTGGTCATGGGGCCGTCCGCCTTATACTGACGCACCACCATCAGGGTTGCGGCAGGCGCCGTAGCCGCCGCAATGGCGCCCAGGGTAATGGCGCAGGGGATGGAGAGCATGGAGGGGAACAGGAAGTGGACGATCACCAGCACCACATCCACCACCAGCGTGGTGATCACCGCTTGCAAAATGCCGATGGTGATGGCCTTCGCGCCGGTGGCCTTTAGCTGGCTTACCCGGAACTCGTTGCCGATGGTGAAGGCAATGAAGCCCAGGGCCGTCTGGGTGATGATCTTCAGGGTGCCCACCTGTTCCAGAGAGTTAAAGCCCAGGCCGGGAACCTTCAGCGCACCCACGCAGAAGGGCCCAAGAAGCAGTCCGGCCACCAGGTAGGCCGTAACCGCGGGCAGATTCAGCTTTTTTGTCACACGGGACATGAGCAGGCCTCCCACCAGGGCCACCGCAAGACAAATCAAATTGGTTTCCATATTTTTTCATTTCCTTTGCTTGATTTTCGTCTCCTATCATACCATCCAAAGGGAAAGTCTTCAAGCGAAATAGGTCACAAAGATTCCTGCCAGCAGGCCTGTTTCTTGTGCAGATTTTACAGGAATCGCAGCAGGTTTTTATGCAAAAGAGAGAGTCAAAAGCTCGCTCACCGGAGAACTTTATTCCGCATCAAAACAGGAAAGCCCTAAAATATGGCATACCTTACGAATTGCCCGGCGGATGAAGGCGCGTCCCAGCAGGAAGTAATAACGAACCTTCCACTTGTAAAGAACGGTATCCTTCAGGCCCAGGCGAATCCTGTCCTTCCCCGGTCGAAGGCCCTTTTCCGCCAACAGGTTCACCTTTTCCGCCTCAAATCGATACAGCGGCTTTTTACAGTAGCGAACCGACCAGTGGATCATTCTGCCCTGGGCCACCAGAGGGTGCCACTGGGTGGCATAGGAGCATTTCCCGGAGAAGATATCCACCCGCATCTGGGTAACCTCCCAGGGAATGCCATAATTTTGGGGATCTGCCTCCAGCGCGTGTACGCCGTTGGCCGCCATAGCCAGGCAGAGAACCGGCTCATCCCCATAGGGCGCGCAGAAATCCGGCCAGGTGAAGTCGCTGTAATGGGATATGATGTTCTGGCAGTCCTCATAGATCGCGTCGCACAGCGCTCCCTTGCGAATAAAATACAGCCCGCCATGGATGTCCGGCTTCCAATGCACCCTGTCCCGATACTCGTTGACCGCGTCCTTTTGAAAGAGCCCCAGGTCGGAGTCAATGGGGTAATTGGTGCCCGCGGCGGAAAAATCCGCCGCGTCCTTAAAATACGTCCAGAATTCATTCAGATCCCCATAGGCCAGACAATCCGCGTCAAGAAAGATGGTTTCATCGAAGGGCGAGCGCTTTAAAAGCGTAAATTTATCAAAGTAAGGATGCTCACTTTTTTGAAAGACAATCGCCTTGTCAAACAGGGCAGTGTATTCATTCTCTTTGTCACACAGGATGGCAAAGGGCATGGGATCCTCACAGAAAAGCTTGTAGGAAAGGAGCAGATTCTTTGCAAGCTGAAAATAAAGCTCGCTGCCGGTGGCAATGGTTATAAATCCTCTGGTCATATTCTTCCTCCATAACGTCTCAGGTATAGGAACTATTCTTCCTGTAAATATACATCTATTCCTCCTGTTTGTCAATCAAAACAGGAAGTATACTTACCTATATACGGGATATGGAGGAAGAAAAATGCTAGTATTTGACTTTCGGAAAATAGGGAATAAGCTTCTTATATTTCGAAAAAAGGCAGGATTGACCCAGGCCGAGGTTGCGGAGGAGGCAGGGCTGTCAGACCGGACGTATGCGGAGATCGAACGGGGCACCGTGAATATGCGAATCGAAACAATCCTGCGTATATGCAGCGTTCTGCATATTACGCCGGATATGATTCTTACGGAAGAAAACACATCCGTTTCCATTCAGGAGCAGGAATTGATAGAACGGCTCAATCATTGCAAGCCAAAAGTGAAGGAAACGGCACTTCAATTGCTGACTGTCTACCTGAGCTCTATGGAGTGAGCCAGATTTTCAGGGCGTTCCGGCAAAAAACAAGGGCTGAGAGAACAAGCTTCCTCTCAGCCCTTATCATTATGGTTTCTCAGATTTTCTCAGCAGCCTCCACCACATGCTTCATGAGCACGGAGGTGGTAACGGAGCCGACGCCGCCGGGTACGGGAGTGATGGCCTCCACAATGGGCTCCACCTCGTCGAACTTGGCGTCACCGGCGATGCCGCCCTTGCCGCCCTTGGCGTTGATCTTGTTCTCGTCCCAGTTGATGGACACGTCGATGACCACCTGACCGGGCCGGACAAAGTCCTTTGTCAGGGTCTTGGTGTGGCAGACGGTGACGGTGGCGTTCTTGCCCATGAGCATCATGCCGGCGGGCTTGCCAACCACCAGAGAACGGCCAATGACCACGGCATTCTTGCCCTTGCAGTCGATGCCGTAGAAGTCCAGGATCTCCATGCAGGCAGCAGGGGTGCAGGGAGCGTAGCCCAGGTCGTTCAGGCCCTCGAAGACGCCGGCGTTGGACATATGGGTCATGCAGTCCACGTCCTTCCTGGGATCCAGGCGGTTGCAGATCTCATTCTGATCTGCCTTCAGGTGCTTGGGCAGGGGCCGGAACATGAGCACACCGTGGATGGTGTCGTCGGCATTGACCTGATCGATCACCTTCAGCACATCCTCCTTGGTGGCATCAGCGGGCAGCTCAAATTTCTTCACGTCCACGCCCACCAGCTCAGCGCGCTTGGTAGCGCCCTTTTCATAGCTCAGGTCGGAGGGGTCGGCGCCTACCCGGATAATGCCCAGGGTGGGAACCACACCCTTTTCCCGAAGGGCAGCGGTACGATTTTGCAGATTCGCGTTCAGGGCATCGGTAACTTCCTTGCCCAGCAGCAGCTTAGCCATAGTTTTTCTCCTTTTCTTACTGACCGAAACCGGCCTTGACATCATTGAAAATCTCATCTGCCAGCTGGCAGTATTTATTCAGCATCAGGTTGGCCTTCCGGTTCATTTCCTCAGCCACATCCCGATTCTTAAGAGACTTGGTGTTGATGAACACGTTCAGAGAGGCGGCCTGAAGGGCGGCTTTGCAGCACACAGCGCCGCAGCCCGCGTCAGACACAGCCAGCCGGGAGCCCTTGGCCGCAAACACAGCGATGCAGTCCATGGCCTCACAGCACAGCTCCATGATCTTCATGGGGGTGGAGCAGGCGATGATGG
>CAYMWT010000203.1:0-4673 GCA_964394055.1 uncultured Oscillospiraceae bacterium | reverse complement strand
ATGAAGATGCAGAACGAGGGCCGGAAGATCATGCACCTGCCGGAGCTGAAGGTCAGCTGCACCTGTGTCCGGGTGCCGGTGGTGCGCAGCCACTCCATTTCCGTCAGCTGCCACTTTGACGTGCCTGTGACTGTGGAGCAGGCCAGAGAGATCATCGCCAAGGCCCCCGGCTGTAAGCTGGTGGATGACCTGAGCAAGAAGGAATATCCCATGCCTCTGGACACCTCCGACCAGGATCTGGTATTCGTAGGCCGGATCCGTCCCGACCTGACCGACGACAACGGCCTGTGCCTGTGGTGCTGCGGCGACCAGGTCCGCAAGGGCGCTGCCACCAACGCGGTGCAGATCGCGGAGCTGCTGGTGAAGGAATAAAAAGCAGATACGAACTGAGGCTGCCCTCAATGTGGAGCAGCCTCAGTTTGTTATAGGTACAATCCTCTCAGTTGTCGTGTGTGCTGGCCCTCTCCGTCCCTCCCGCCAGCGCCCCGATGGCCTCTCCCAGGGCATCCACGGCGGTGAGTGCCTCATCCCGGGTGTTTCCCGCAGCGCCTACCTCTATCAGCAATGCCCCGCCAATCAGATCCTGGTTGTACCTGGCTCCCCGGATCTGCAATGGCCGGGTGATCCCCGGATGCTGCCTTTCCAGCATGGCATGGAGCTTCAGTCCCAGGCTCAGGTTCTCCTCATACCGCTCCTGATTTCCCCCAACCACCACCATCAGCTGGGCGGAGGGCTTCCCGTCCACCAGGGCCTCGGTCTTCATCTGGGTACCGCTGCCCCCGGAAGCGTCCCGGTGGAGATCCAGCACCAGCCGGATGGAGGGATAGGCCTCCAGGTAGGCCCGGATGGAGGCTCTGGCATCGGTGTAGGAGCCGTTGTAGGAGGGGTAGTCGTGGAAGCTTCGATCCTGGATCACGGTGATGCCCTGCTTTTCCAGCCCTTCCTTCAGTCGCTGGCCGATGGAGAGCATGTTGTATGCTTCATCCCGGGTGCGCCAGGCGGCGGTCTCCGTGTAGGCTTCCCCGTTTTTCGTGTAGCTTTCCGTGGTATGGGTGTGGAGGATCAGCACCGTCGGCTCCTCTCCCCGCAGCTCCCAGGAGAGGGGAGCAGCCAAAAGAGCGGCAATGTCGGGGCTTTCCCCGCTGACATTGTAGATTCTGACCTCCTCCGGATCGGAAAAGGACGGCCCGGCGGGCAATGGTTCCGGAATGGTCGCGGCAGCGGGAGATTCCATGAAATCCGGGGAAAAGGCCTCCAAAGACGGCGAAAACCGGACATTACGTCCGGTTTCCAGAAAGAGAAAAAAGGAGGCGGCTTTGGGAGAAGCAAGTCGCTTTATAAGCTTTTCCGGCACACCGGCGGCAAACATCCGCAGCACCAGAGCGCACAGCAGGGCGCTCAGCCCCACCCGTAAGGTTCGCTGCTCCAATCCCGTCCCTCCTTCGTATTGCCTATTCCTTAGGCCTCCATTTGGGCCTTGTCCGCAGCGTAAGGCGAAGCTGCTGGAAAAATTCCGTCAGCAACGCGGCGCACTCCGCCTCCCGCACACCCTGCTCTACCACAGGATGGTGGTTAAAGCCCATGTCAAACAGACTGCATACTGACCGCACCGCTCCGGCCTTCTGATCCCCGGCGCCGTAGACCACCCTGGGGATCCGGGCGTTTACAATGGCCCCGGCGCACATGGGGCAGGGCTCCAGGGTCACATACAGGGTGCATTCCCACAGCCGCCAGCCACCAAGGGTTTCACAGGCGTTGGAAATTGCCTCCAGTTCCGCGTGAGCCAGGGCGTTTTTCCCCTTCTCCCGGCGGTTCCGGCCCCGGCCTACGATCTCACCCTTGCGGACGATGACGCAGCCTACCGGTACCTCTCCGTCGTCAAAGGCCTCCCGGGCCAGGCGCAGGGCCTCGTCCATATAGTAAGTGTCCTCCATAACGCTCCCTCCCAACATTACCGTTATCATACCGGAAAGTCGGGAAAAAGGGAAGAGAAATTTTGACCCTCTCAGTATACCACATAGCCCGGGGATTTTTTGCCGAAGGGCCGAAGAAAGGCCCTCAAAGCTTTTGCTTTGAGGGCTTGCGTTCAGGCATTTTTCGGCTTTTTCTGATCCTGAGGATGGGCATTCTTTTTCCTCCGAAGTTCACCCTTCCGGTTAAAGCAGGCCGCGGCAATGCAATTGATGGTGAGGGTTACCAGCACCACCAGCACCGCTTCCCAGGTTAAACAGCTGACGGCCTTCCATACCATGTCCGTAACCTCCATGGAGGCGAAGCGCCCGGAGATCATCCACATGATGATGGTCAGCACCAGTCCCAGCAGTCCCAACAACGCTCCCGCGATCCGCTGGGTGAACCGCCAGGCGTTTACGCTGCCCATGCCGTAGTAGCATCGGTAGCCGAAATAATAGTTGGCCTCCTTGGGGGCCAGGAACAGATAGGCAAGCCCCAGGATCAGCAGCACCACAGGGCCTGCCATCACCGCGAACTTGCACACTGTCACCAGGCTTCCAAACACCTTACTCAGGTCGGGAAGCAAAGTCGCCGGGTCAAAGCCATCCATCAGGGCCTTAATGGATTCCAGATCCAGTTCCGGCTCTGTGGCGGCGGTGACGGCTGTCAGGGTCATAAACGTCATTATTTTTCCTCCAGGAATTTGCTGATCTCCCGCATGAAGCTCCCCGCGTCCTGGAACCGGTGGTAAATGGACGCGAAGCGGATGTAGGCCACCTCGTCCAGGCTCTTGAGACGCTCCATGACCATTTCACCGATCTTGTCCGTGGTGATCTCCCGTTCCAGGGTGTTCTGAATGGTCTGTTCGATCTCGGTTGTAATGCGATCCAGGTCGTTTACGTCCACCTTCCGCTTGTCGAAGGCGCGGATCATGGAGCTCATGACCTTGTTCCGGTCAAAGTTCTGCCGGGTGCCGTCCCGCTTCACCACAATAATGGGCAGACTTTCCACCACCTCATAGGTGGTAAACCGTCTCTGGCAGTTCATGCACTCCCGGCGGCGGCGAATGCTCAGCCCGTCTTCAGAGTGACGGGAATCTACGACCTTGCTCTCCTGATCGCCGCAAAATGGACATTTCATAAGAAATCCCCTTCCTCTTCGCAGATTATACTACATTGTACCAGATTTTGTGAAATCTGTCCAGTTTTTTTTACAAAACCCAGGCCCAAAGCCTTGCCGATCCGAAAAAATCGGGGTACAATGACAGTAACGAAGAATTCCGGCCCAGCGCCTGGGCGGATTTTCCTGGTTTACCAAATGCGATAAGGAGTTTCTCATGAAGCAAAAGCAATTATTTACCCTTTGGGGCGTTATGTTTATTGTATGCGCGGGGCTGGGTTTTATCCCGGAACCGGTTGGTGTCCTGAAGGGGGTGCTGACCATCTGCGCCCTGGCCTTTTTTGTCCCCGGCGGGCTGCTCCTTCGGCTGGGATATCAGAAAAAGGACAGACACACCCTGGCCCTGGTTCGCAATCTCTCCGCTGCCTCTCTGACCCTGACCCTGGTGCTGCTGGTGCTGAACTTCCTCACCGCCCTTCACGCCCAGGCTCTGGGGGATGTGCTGTACTATGTGTTGACCATGGTATCCAGTCCCATGGTGTGCAGCGGCTACTGGGCGCTGAGCCTGTTTTTATGGGCCTGTCTGCTGGCGGTCAGCCTCCAATGTCTGAGGAAGGTTCCCAAGTCAAAATAACAGCAACCCGGGCAGGATTTCCTGCCCGGATTTTTTATGAATCTGGTTGCTTCCATTGGGCCATTACGCTTCCTTCTTCAGAATTTTGGAATACCCCTTCCCATACTGGACGCACCGGGACACCCGGCTCAATGTGGCGGAGGAGATCTCCGCCTGGGCCATGACCTGGCTGTAGGTGTTGCCCTCCAGCAGAAGCTGGGCGGCAAAGCACCGCTCTGCCATGTTCTCCACTTCCTTCACCGTGCAAAGATCTTCAAAGAATGCCTGGCAGTCTTCTTCCGTTTGCAGGCCCACAATAATTTTGTATAATGCGGAAATATGCTCCGCTTTCTCCTTTGCGCCCATCTTATTCCTCCCATGTGGTATCCAGAGCGTTTCTCAGGAACGCCCGGGTTTTTTCACTGCGGGGATTGCCGAAGACCTGTTCCGGCGGCCCCATCTCTTCTATGACGCCGTCGGCCATGTACATGACCATGTCCGCTACCTGCCGGGCAAACTCCATTTCATGGGTCACCACGATCATGGTGTTGCCTCCGTTTTTCAGCCCCCGGATCACCCGCAGCACCTCGCCGGTCAGCTCCGGATCCAGGGCGGAGGTTGGCTCGTCAAAGCACAGGATCTCCGGATTCAGGGCCAGTGCCCGGGCGATGGCCACCCGCTGCTGCTGACCGCCGGAGAGCTGGTGGGGATAGGCGCCCGCCTTGTGCAGGAGGCCCACCTTTTGGAGCAGCTGCTCTGCCTTGGCGGTATTTTCCGCCGGAGTGCCCCGCTTCAGCAGATTGGGGGCCAACGTCACATTTTCCAGCACCGTGTACTGGGGGAACAGGTTGAAGCTCTGGAACACCAGACCAAAGTGGAGCCGGTTCTCCCGGATCTCATTCTCGCTCTGGGACAGCAGCTGTTTGCCCTTGACCCAGATCTCCCCTTCATCCGCGGTTTCCAGGAAGTTCAGGCAGCGCAGCAGGGT
>CAYMWT010000202.1:0-4684 GCA_964394055.1 uncultured Oscillospiraceae bacterium | reverse complement strand
AAGACCACCAGGGCCCAGGCAAGCTCTGTCATCAGATCCGCTGTGGGGCTCCAAATGCCAAGCAGGCTGATCAGGTTGGAGACGATGGAGGTGATGAAGATGGTGCCCACCAGGGGAATGTAGTGGTCGAAGCTGACGCCCATATTTCCCCGGACGAACTTGACCAGGGAGGTGTAGAGCATTTCCGCCACGGCCTGCTTCCGGGAGATGCCCGTGACCTTCAGGTTGGAGCCAAGCCAGATGCACAGTGCGGAAATCAGGATCATGACCAGCCAGCTGACCACCAGGGTCTGGGTGATCTGTACGGTTCCGAACAGGGGAACGTTTTCGAAGGTTGCCAGAATTCGCGCGCCATTGATTTCAATATCCATAATGTAGCCTCACCTCATTGCAGGATCAAACTTCAAAGGTTTCCAAATGGTCTTCCCCGTCCTCCTTGTCGTCTGCGGGAGAAGCAGGGGTTTTGCGTGCATCCGGGGGAAGAAGCTTGCCCCGGAGCTGAAGATAGTAGATGGTCAGATTGGGAAAGAACACAGGCAGGGCGCCAGCCACCAGATGGATCTGGGGAATCAGGAAGCACAGCACCACCCAAAGCGCCTGAAGGATCAGCCGGAGATTGTAGCTGAGCTGGAAGCGGCGCTTCATCAGCTTCTGATCTTCCGTACTTGCCGCCTTCTGCACCGTCAGGCACAGCAGGGTGAAATTGCCAATGGCGATGACGGAGCCGCCGATCAGACCCAACAGGATTCGCAGGGGTGTGAAGGTGCCCACACCCAAAAGGCTCAGCACATAAAGAACGGCGGCAGTGAGCACGTCGCAAATCAGAACGCCCTTGCTGATGCGGGCGATTTCCTTCCGGGATGCTGCTTGCAGTTTCATGGAATACTTCCTTTGTGGCATTATGGTAGCTTCAGCTGTGGTCGCTGAAGGCGGTGGGAGGCTCCTTGTCACGGCCTGCTTCCTCCGCCGCCTTGCGCATGGCTTTCAGGCAGCTGCGGGCTGTGCTGACGGAGGTGAGAAGGCCCAAAATGCCGCAGACGATCAGCACCCAGAAGCCCAAATGGAATCTGGTTTGCAGCCAATTCCCAAGGAGCAGAAAAACAAGGGTTGGGAAAATAACGGAAAATCCGAATTGTCCCACCCACAGGATCAGACCGAGAAGCTTCATGGTTCCTCCCACATTTGGAGAAAAATTCAAAGAGGGCAAAATAACTGTTGTTTATTATACGCTAAGAAACGCCCGGATGCAAGGGAAAATTGTGAAATATTCGTAAATCTCGCTGGGAGGCTTTATGGATTTGAGGAAAAGCCCTTTTCATTTTCGGAAAAGTGTTGTAATATAATAGAAAATTGGAAGACCCGTGCCGGCAGGCAGGAGGACAGGGAATTGTCGGAAGAATTGGAGATTCTCCAGGGTGCCATCAGCGCCGTGGTATATGAGAACGCCGAAAACGGCTATGCCGTGCTGCGGCTGCACATCGGCGGGAACCAGCATGTGACGGTGGTTGGCACGGTGCCGCTGCCTGTGGTGGGAGAGCAGCTGATGGTCACAGGCAAATGGGTCAGCCATGCCAGCTACGGACGTCAGTTTGAGGCGGAATTTCTGGAACGGCTGATGCCCCAGTCCGCCATGGAAATTCTCAGCTACCTGAGCAGCCGGGTGATCAAGGGCATTGGGCCGAAAATGGCAGGCAGGATCGTATCCCACTTCGGGGATGAAACGCTGCAAATTATGGAGCGGGAGCCTCTGCGGCTGGCGGAGGTGCCGGGCATCACCAGGCAGCGGGCAGCGGAAATCGGCGAGGAATTCCGCTTGCAGGTGGGTATGCGGCAGCTGATGGAATTTTTTGCCCTGCACCAGCTGCCCGCGGAGCTGGCGGTGCGTACATATAAGCTGTATGGAGACAGCACCATTGAGCTATTGTATGACGACCCCTATCTGCTGATGGAGGACGGTCTGGAGGCTCCCTTTGGGGCGGTGGATCGGTTCGCCATTGAGCTGGGGATCGCGGCGGACGATCCCAGACGGGTGGAGGCCGGAATCCTGTTTGAGCTGAATCACAACCTGACCAGAGGCCACAGCTTTTTGCCGGAAAACAAGCTGATTCCCGCCACGGCTCAGCTGCTGACGGTGGATGAGGCGGCGGCAGGAAAGGCGCTGGAGCGGCTTCTGGAAGGGGAGCGGCTGGTGCGGGAGCCTCTGGCAGGGCTTCAGGTGATCTATCTGCCACGGCTGCACCAGGCGGAAACCTACTGCGCCCAGGCACTGAAGGACTTTGCCGGGAACCAATTCCCGGCACCGAAGGGCCTGGATAAGATGATCCGTCAGGCAGCGAAGGAGGGCGGCATTTCCTATTCCCAGGAGCAGGAGGAAGCCATCCGGAAAGCGATGACCTCCGGTCTGCTGCTGATCACCGGCGGCCCGGGCACCGGTAAAACTACCATTTTAAATGGCATTTTGTCCCTGTTCGGACAGATGCAGCTGAAATGTCTGCTGGCCGCCCCCACGGGACGGGCGGCGAAACGGCTGACGGAGGTGACTGGGGAGGATGCCTCCACCATCCACCGTTTGCTGGAGACCAATATTGACCAGAATACCGGAAAGATGTTCTTTGTCCGGGATGAGGATAATCCCCTGAAGGCCGATGCCGTCATTGTGGACGAGATGTCCATGGTGGATATTGAGCTGATGTACGCTCTGCTTCAGGCGGTTCCCAAGGGGAAGCGGCTGATCCTGGTGGGAGACGCGGATCAGCTGCCTCCGGTAGGGCCGGGGTTCCCCTTCAGTGATATGCTCCGCAGCAAGGAGCTGCCAACGGTATGCCTGACAGAGATTTTCCGGCAGGCCCGGGAAAGCCTGATCGTCATGAACGCCCACCGGGTGAACCAGGGGGAAATGCCGGATCTGAGAACCGTTACCAGCGACTTCTTCTTCATGCGGCGGCCAAACGAGGCCGGTGTGGAAAGCCTGATCCGGGATCTGTGCACCACAAGGCTTCCTAAGAACATGGGCATTCCCTCCGACCAGATCCAGGTGCTTTCCCCTACGAGGAAGGGCGCTGTAGGCACGGTGAGCCTGAACCATATGCTTCAGGCGGCCCTGAACCCTCCGGGGCCTAATAGAAAGGAAAAGCAATTCGGAGACTACATCTTCCGGGAGGGGGATCGGGTGATGCAGATTCGGAACAATTACGATATTATGTGGAAAAAGGTGGACGGCAGTGCCATCGGCACTGGGATTTTCAACGGAGACGTGGGGATCATCCAGGCCATTGACCCGGCGGCGGAGACTCTGACCATCCAGTTTGACGACCGGGAAGCGGATTATGATTTTACCATGCTGGGTGAACTGGAGCCGGCCTATGCCATGACCGTACACAAAAGCCAGGGCAGCGAGTACCGGGCGGTGATCCTGTGCCTGTGGAACGGGTCGCCGTATCTGCTCAGCCGGAGCATTTTCTATACGGCCATTACCCGGGCAAGAGAGCTGCTGATTTTGGTGGGCCGGGAGGAGACCGTGGCGGTGATGACCCAGAACGCCAAAAAGAACCGTCGGTACTCCGGTTTGAAGCTGCGTCTTCAGGGGCAATGCCAATGAAGCTGCTGAACGGGTTGTGGGATGTGCTGTTTCCGCCCAAATGCATTCTGTGCGGAAGACTGCTGGAACGGGGAGAGACGGATCTGTGCCGGGAGTGTCGTATGGAGGCACCGGAATACGACGGCAGGAAAAGTACGCCCCAGTTTCTTGACAGTTTCCTTGCGGTCTGGTATTATGAAGGGAACGTAAGAAAGAGCCTCTTGCGCTATAAGTTCGGCGGCGCCCGAAGCTATGCCAAGGGCTATGGCAGGCTCCTTGCCATGAAGGTGATGCAGAAGCACCCGGAAGGGTTTGATCTGGTCACCTGGGTACCGGTCAGTCCTCTGCGGAACCTCCGCCGGGGCTATGACCAGGTACAGCTGCTGGGGCAGGCTATGGGAAAAGAGCTGGGGCTTCGGCCTGTCCGGCTGCTCCGAAAGATCCGCCACAATCCGGCTCAGTCCGGAATCCGGGAGGCTGCCCGCCGCAAAGAAAATGTGCGGGGCGTATACCGGGTTCTTCCCGGCAGGGAGATTCAGGGAAAGCGAATTCTGCTGCTGGATGATATTCTGACCACCGGTGCCACAGCGGGAGAGGCGGCCAGGGTATTGAAGGAAGCGGGAGCAAAGGAAGTTCACTGCGCTGTGATGGCAGCGGCACGAAAGGAATAAATACTATGGCTTCATTTTTATTTTCCAATGACCTGGGTGTTGACCTGGGGACGTCCAATGTTTTGATTTACGCCGACGGCAAGGGCCTGGTGGTTCGGGAGCCTTCCGTGGTGGCGGTGGACAAGAATACCGGCAAGATCTTGCAGGTGGGAGCCGCGGCCCGGAACATGCTGGGCAGAACCCCCGGCAACGTGGTGGCCATGCATCCCCTCAAGGACGGCATTATTTTCGACCATGAAATGACCGTGCGGATGCTTCAGGAGATGTTCAAGACCGCCACCAAGGCCTCCATTTTCACCCCCAAGCCCCGTGTGGTTATTTCCGTGCCCTCCGGCGTGTCCGAGGTGGAGGAGCGGTCTGTGATCAACGCCGCCATCGAGGCAGGGGCACGCCGTGTGTTCCTCATTGAAGAGCCTCTGGCAGCCGGCCTGGGCGC
>CAYMWT010000201.1:0-4698 GCA_964394055.1 uncultured Oscillospiraceae bacterium | reverse complement strand
CGGAAATGGTATCCCCAACCTTCCAGGCTACGTCCTCCATTTTGTTGGCGGCCTTTGCGGCCAGACGGCGGGTTGGGTTGTTTCTCGGCATCATCAGAATAGCCACGGCACCGGCAGCGGCGCCGATTCCGGCTGTGATCGCCCATCCTTTCACATCCATGTGCATCCTCCTTTCTCTATCCGGTTTGTTCCCAGTATGCCCCGTAAGGGGCGTTCCTATCTCAGGCTCCTTCAGACATTATCTTCCGCTTGGCAGACTGCGCTGGGAGGTAGTGCCCTCGGTGGTTCCGGCAGTGCCGGAGGTGGCCGATGTGCCGGATGTGCCCTCGGTGACGCCGGTGGTGTTATCCAGCGCGCCGTTGCCATGGGGCAGCGTGGTGGCTGTGGTTGGGGTGGTTGTTGCCCGGGTGGTCGGTTCTGTAGTCATGGGCGTGGTTGCAGCGGGTCGGGTAGTGGGGACTGTGGTGGGATTCATGTTCTGATTGGTACAGCCGCAGCCTACCAGCATGGTCGCTGTCAGCATCAGGGTCAATAACGCAAGGGTGATTTTCTTCATATTCATTACCTCCAAAATGTTCCAAGGGTTCTTGCTTCAAGCCTATTATTTCCGCCCCGCTTGGGTTTATTCCAAACCGGACGATTTTCCGGGGAAATGTAATTTTATCGTTGCTTTTTCTGAGGGAAGCGTGTATAATCAAAACATATAAAAAAACAAAGGAGAGTTATTCCCATGAAGAAGCTCGCTGTCAAGAAAAACGCGGAATGTATGGCATGTCTCCAGTGCGAACAGGCTTGCGCTGAGGCATTCTATAAGGTATTTGACGTGACTAAGTCCTGCATCCAGATCGTGGCCGGGAAGAACGGCGGCGCAAAGCCCAACACCTGCATCCAGTGCGGCAAATGCATGCGCACCTGTGAGCACGAGGCCATCACCCAGAACCCCAAGACCGGCGTGTACATGATCAACAAGAAGAAGTGTGTAGGCTGCGGCAAGTGCGTGGAGGCCTGCCCCATGAAGGTCATGGTGCTGCCCGAGGACGGCCCTGCTTCCAAGTGCATCGCCTGCGGCATCTGCGTCAAGGCCTGCCCCATGGAAATCCTGGAAATCGTGGAAAAGTAAGATATATTACATAGTATGGACGGCTTTGCCGTCCATATTTTTTCTTAAAAAATCATGAAGACCCTTGCGGTTTTTCGGGAAATATGATATTATTACAAATAATTTCAAAAAGAACAAAGGAGGCTGGGTATGGCAAAGGGCGGTCGCTATCTGGCAAAAAACAAGAAAAATCCAACCGGCGGGAAAAAGAAGGGCCGGGGCTGGAAAATCCTTTTGATCGTATTGGCGGTGCTGCTGGTTCTGGCAGGCATCCTTTATTTTGTGGCGTCCAGCTATCTGAACAGTATGCTAAGCAAAATCAACCGGGCGGAAATCGAGGACAAGGGGGCGTCAGTGGAGGATATCCTGGACTGGGCGACCTACAACCCCGATGCCGCTACCTATAACCCGGAGGATGTTCAGATCCCGGCGGACATTCCCACAGGGCCGGTCTCCCAGGAGACCACCGGCGAATAACAATTCATTTCTCTATTGGAGGCACCTATGAGCAAAGGACGTTACGCAAAGCAAAGCAGCGGTAAGGGCGGTATCATTGTACTGATCGTGCTGGCAATTCTGTTACTGGTGGTTGTGGCGGCTATGGCCGGCTACATGGCATTCAAGCCCAAGGATACGCCCCAGATCCAGGCGCCGGAGACCACAGCGCCTCAGGTGACCCAGGCGCCCACGGAAACCACGGTGCCTGTGGAAACCGAGGCCACCACCGAGCCGACCACCGTTCCCACGACCCTGCCCTATAAGGAATCCGGCAAGGACATCATCAACATTCTCCTCATCGGCCAGCAGGCCCGGGAAGGAGAGGCGGAATCCGATCAGCGGATGGCGGATACCATGATCCTTGTCACGGTGAACAAAACCACCAAAACCATGTACCTCCACTCCTTCCTCCGGGACACCTATGTGAAGCTCCCGGATTACAAGGGCCACACCTGCGGAAAGAACCGGATCAACGTGTGCTACAACCTGGGCTACCAGTGGGGCGGCGCAGGCGGCGCTATGGAGATGACCAACCAGTGCCTGAAGGAGAACTTCGGCATCGAGGTGGACTACGATGTGGAGGTCAGCTTCCAGGGCTTCATTGACATCATCGACATGCTTGGCGGTCTGTACATTGAGCTCAGCGAGGCCGAAGCGGAGTATCTGAACAACGACGACCTGTATGTGTACCGGGATCTGGAACCGGGCTTTGTGAGCCTGGAAGGGTCGGAAGCTCTGTCCTACGCCCGTATGCGGAAGGCCAGCGGCGACAATGACAGCGACATCAAGCGTACCGAGCGTCAGCGGAAGGTGATCACCTCGGTGTTCAACTCTTTGAAGAGCCAGAGCATTTCTGACCTGCAAAATCTGGCAAACACCGTTCTTCCTATGATCACCACCAACATGACCAACGACGACATCACCACCTGTCTGTGGGAGATCGTGCCCCTGCTGCCACAAATGAAGATCGAGACAGGCACCTGCCCTGTGGAGACCACCTACCGGGGCGAGATCATTGACCTGTTCGGGGTTCCGTCCAGTGTCATTCAGTTTGACCAGGGACAGAATACCAGGCTCATGCGGGCCATCACGGAAGGCGACGAAGCCAATTGAATTTTGGACGGAGAGGGTTTGCTGCCCTCTCCGTTTTTTGTGTGCGCACTGAGGCGCCCTTGTAACATAAATTTCATACCTGTAATAATTGCATAATGGCAGGGAATATGATATACTATCCTGTAGTATACACCCGGAGGCGTTTATGACTGATTTGACTGATTTTCAAAGGGAAATCTCCACCCGTTTGCCGGAAATGGACATCCGATTCCGGGAATCTCTGGCAAAGCATACCTCCTTCCGTATCGGCGGAGAGGCGGAGGCCATGGCCTTTCCCAAAACCACAGAGGAACTCTCCCAGCTTTTGAAACTGTCCAAAATATTGGGCCGAAAGCCTGCTATACTGGGAGCAGGAACCAACGTATTGGCCCCCGATGCGGGAATTCCCGGCCTGGTTATCTGCCTGAAGGACTGCATGGACGGTATGGAACGGCTGGAAGGGAACCGGATCCGGCTGATGGCCGGGGTGACTATGAGCCGTGGTGCTGTGTTCGCCGCAAGTCAGAACCTGGGCGGCCTGGAATTTGCCCACGGCATCCCCGGAACCATGGGCGGCGGCGTATATATGAACGCCGGGGCCTACGGCGGTGAGCTGTGCCAGGTGGTGGAGCAGGTGGAAGTGGTGGATCTCAGTGGGAATGTCCGAACCCTTTCCAATGAGGATATGGGCTTTTCCTATCGCCACAGCGTGTTGGAGGACACCGGGGAGATCGTCACAGCAGTGACCCTACAGCTGGAAGAGAAGGACGGAGAAGCGGTCAGAGCCAGGATGAAGGAGCTGATCGGGAAACGGTCTGCCTCTCAGCCGCTGGATTTACCCTCCGCCGGGTCGGCTTTCAAGCGGCCGAAAGGCGGCTATGCCGCCGCTCTCATTGACCGGTCGGGGCTGAAGGGCTTTCGGGTGGGAAATGCAGCCATTTCGGAAAAGCACGCCGGGTTTGCTGTGAACCTGGGGGGCGCTACAGCGGAGGATGTGAAGGCACTGCTGAGAGCGGTGTCGGATCGGGTATATGAGGATTCCGGGATCCGGCTGGAGCCGGAGGTTCGGATCTGGTAGTTTTTAGAGAAAAGGGGTCTCCTCATGGCACTGTCCTTTTCGGCCTCCGCCAAGGCGGAGACCTGCCGTATGTTCCCACAGAAAAGCTGCTGCGCCCTGGCACAGTGTTTCGGGGTGCTGCTATTCTGCAACTCCTTTCAGGGGGACAATATTAAAATCATTACCGAAAGCCGGGAGTTTGCCTATATCCTCCCCAAGCTCTTTAAAAAGGCCTTTGACCTGGACTTTGACAGCTACCCCAGTATGGCTTCCCCGGGGAAGCTGGTGTTTCAGATCTGGGAGGAAGGGAAAATCAAAACCATCATGGAGGCTTTCGGCTTTGATCCTACGGGAAATCTGGCCCTCCATGTGAATCTGCCTGTGGTGGAGGAGGACTGCTGCAAGGCGGCCTTCCTTCGGGGGGCATTTCTTGCGGGGGGCAGCGTCACCGATCCCGGCAAGGGCTACCATATGGAGATCACCACCACCCACCAGAGCGTGGCAAGGGAAACCGATGCCCTGCTCCGGGAGGTGCTGGGTTTTGCTCCGAAAACCGCTTCCCGGGGTGGCAGCGTGGTGCTGTACCTGAAGCAAAGCGAGCTGATCTCCGATTTGCTCACCTACCTGAACGCCCCTCTGGCGGCCATGGGAATTATGGAGGCACGCTTGGAAAAGGAGCTGAACAACAAGGTCAACCGACGCTGCAACTGCGACGACGCCAACATCTCCAAGGTGGTGGAGGCCGCCCAGGAGCAGCTGGCCGCCATCCGGATCCTCCGTCAGCGTGGCCTGGTGGAGAAGCTGCCGAAAAAGCTACAGGAGGCTTTGATTGCCCGGGAGGAAAATCCTTCCGCGTCTCTGGGGGAGCTGGCGGCCATGATGGAGCCGCCTATTACCAAGCCTGCCATGAATAACCGGATGAAGAAAATCTGCGGCATTGCCAGGGAGGGAA
>CAYMWT010000200.1:0-4735 GCA_964394055.1 uncultured Oscillospiraceae bacterium | reverse complement strand
TCCGGGTGGAGGAGCTGCTGGCGAGGCTGTAGCCCTGGCCCTCTCCGCCCCAGTGCGCACACTGGGGCGGAGAGGGCTTGAGAGGGCCTTTCAGACTGCCTCACCACGAGGCAGTCTTCTTTTTTAGAGACACCTTAGAGGAAAAAATGGTATCTTCAAAGCAAAACCTTAGGAACCTCTGAATAAATCGTCTGCGGCTGAGCAGCGAATCTTTTGCCCCAGCCGTGCAGTTTGAAAAGTGGGAAATACATCCAGTATTCCGCCACTTTTGGGTCTTCGTCTGAGCCAAAATCTTCTGCTGTCAGCTCTTGCCGATTTAATCAGAGCTTCCCTCACAAAGGGGCAGCTCTAAATGGCAAAAAATGGAAAACAAGCCCTGATCTCCTGGGCATTTCTCCTGCCCAATCTGGCAGGGGTTCTGATCTTCACCCTGATCCCCATGGGGCGGGTGCTCTATGGCTCCTTCCGCAGCGCCATCGGGGGCCGTTGGGTGGGACTGCAAAACTACCTGGCGGTGCTCCACAACGCCGCCTTTCAGACTGCCCTCCAAAATACCGCCCGGTTCACGGCGGTGTGCGTGCCCTTGCTGGTGGGACTGAGCCTGCTCCTGGCCGCCGTCCTTCACAGCCTCTACCGGAACAGCGCCCTGGCGGAAGGGGCGTTTCTCATGCCCATGGCCGTACCGGCGGCCTCCGTGGTGCTGGTGTGGAAGGTGTTCTTCCACGAAAAGGGCCTGATCAACGCCCTGCTCACCGCCCTGGGGATCCGGGGCATCGACTGGATGGGCAGCGACGCGGCCTTCTGGATGCTGGTCATCAGCTACGTCTGGAAAAATCTGGGATATACCATGGTGCTGTGGACGGCGGGACTGGACGGCATTCCGGAAAACGTCTACGAAGCCGCCCGGGTGGACGGGGCCTCCGGCATCCAGACCTTCCGATATGTGACCCTGCCAAACCTCCGGGGCACCGCCTATACCATATTGGTGCTGTCCCTGCTCAATACCTTCAAGGTCTTCCGGGAGGCCTGGCTGGTGGCGGGAGACTATCCCCAGGAGAGCATGTACATTTTGCAGCACCTGTACAACAACTGGTTCTGCAGCCTGGACTATGACAAGATCGCCGCCGCCTCCGTGATGACCTCTCTGGTGGTGTTCCTGCTCATCGGTCTGCTCCGCCGGGCCTGGGACGAGAAGGAGGAACCATGAAATATCTGAAAAAGCTGCCCGTCTGCCTGCTGGTTTTCGCCCTGGCAGTCCTGTGCTGCTGCCCCATCTGGTTCGGGATCACCGGGGCCTTCTCCTCCCAGTGGGAGCTGGAAGAAAACCTGGATCCCATTTTTTACCAGTCCGAGGCCATGGCGAAATGGACGCTCCTGCCCCGGGCGCCAACTCTAAAATCCCTGGTGGAGGTGCTGCTGGACAGCCCGGGCTTTTTTACCATGTTCTGGAATTCCGTGACCATCTCTCTGGGAATCCTGGCGGGTCAGCTGCTCACCACCGTGCCCGCCGCCTGGGCCCTGGCCCGGCTGCCAATTCCTGGAAAACGCCACATTCTTACCTTATATATATTGTTGATGCTCATGCCCTTTCAGGTGCTCATGTTCCCCCAATACCTGGTGCTGTCGGACCTGAAGCTATTGGATACCCTCTGGTCGGTGATCCTGCCCGCCGTGTTTTCCACCTTCCCTGTGTTTCTCCTCCATCGGTTTTTTCTGGCCATTCCAAAGGAGATCCTGGAAGCCGCCCGCTTAGACGGGGCAGGGGAGGTACGGCTCTATTGGCAGATCGGCGTGCCTCTGGGAATGCCGGGAATTCTGGCAGGTGGGATCCTCTCCTTCCTGGATTCCTGGAACATGATCGAGCAGCCCATGACCTATTTGAAAACCAAGGCCCTGTGGCCGCTGGCGCTGTTCCTGCCAAATATTGGGCTTTCGGACATGGGCATGGGCTTTGCCGCGGCGCTGCTCATGCTGATTCCCGCGGCCCTGCTGTTTTTGACCTGTCAGGAGGATCTGAAAAAGGGCATTGCCTTGTCGGGAGGGAAAGACTGATATGTACGCGAAACCAAGAAAAACGGGAATCTGGAAGCTCATAGGGCTTTTTTTCGCCGGGATGGTGCTGTTCACCCTGCTGTCCCGGGCGGTCTACCAGCGGGGCACCGCTGTGGTGTCCACGGAGAAGCCCTCCGGTGGGGTCATCGCCCATACCGTGGAGGTCACGGGAAAGATCGTGGAAAACCAGGAGCTGGCAGTGAATACCCATCCGGGCCTGCGGATCGACCGGGTGCTGGTGAACGAGGGTCAGCAGGTAGCAGAGGGGGACGTGCTGTTCACCTTGGACTTAGACTATCTGGCAGAGGAGATTTTGAACCAGAAGCAGGAAATGGAAAAGCTGAAGCTGACCATCCAGGACGGCTACAGCCAGAATTCCGCCGCCCAGCAGCGCCGGGCCAACGCCCAGGCCCAGGCGGAGGAAAACTACAACGTGGCCGTATCCCAGGCGGAGACTGCCCTGGATCGGGCAGAACGGAACCTGGAGCGTGCCCAGGAGGCTTTGGACAATTTCTATCACGGTGTCTCTGACCGGGAAGCGGAGGAAGAGGCCCTGAAGGAGGCCTGCCAGGGAGCGGAAGCCAATGTGAGCGCCGCAGCCTCCGCCCTGGAAGATATCCGCCAGGAGCAGGAAACGGCCATCCAGACCGCCCTTTCCCAGGCTCAGGCTGCCCAGGAGGAGGAACTGACCCAGGAGCAGCAGGACGCCATCAAAGCCGAGGTGGAGCAGTCCTACGCCCAATCCATCCAGGAGGCGGAGTATGCCCTGGAGGACGCCAACCAGGAAAAGGCCCAGGCCGATTCCAACCTGGAAGCCTTCCGATCAGCGCCAACGGAGGTTGTTTCCGAGGAAAGCCTGCTCCAAAATCTGGAAGCGGCGGAGGAGGCCTACGAGGACGCTTTGAACGGCCTGGACAGCACGGAAACCACCTACAGCCGTGCCATCCAGTCCGCCGCCCTCCCCGAGGGCACCAGCCATTCCCCCCAGATCAGCCAGATCTCCTATGAGCAGATGGAACTGACCCTGAAAAAGCTGGAGGCCCTCCAGGAGGCGGAAGGGAAGATCACAGCCCCAGTAGACGGGGTTGTCACAGACTGCGACATCCGCACAGGCGGCAAGACCGGGGATACCGCCGCCCTGCTGCTGGCGGATCTGAGCAAGGGCACCCGGTTTTCCGGAACGATCACCGAGGAGCAGAGCCAGTACATCGCCGTAGGGGACACGGTCACCCTGAAAGCCCTGAGCAGCGGCAAGGAATACCGGGATCTCACCGTGACCACCCTGTCTCCCCTGGAGGGCAGCGAGGGCGGCTACCAGGTGACGGTGCAGCTCAGCGGGAACAGTCTGACCCTGGGCGCGGGGGCGAGGCTTCAGGCGGTGCGGAAGTCGGGAAGCTTTTCTTGTTGCGTGCCCCTGTCCGCCCTCCATGTGGACGCCAACAACCGGCCCTACGTCCTGGTGGCGGAACCGGCGGAAACGGTGCTGGGCACGGAAATCCAGGCCCGTTCGGTATCCGTCACGGTGCTGGATAAAAATGGAAAAACCGCCGCTCTGGAAGAGGGAAGCCTCCACCCCGATCAGGAAGTGATCGTGACCAGCGACCGCTCTGTGGACAGCGGCAGCCGTGTGCGGGTGCAGTGACATGAAAAAACGACTGGTGCTGCTCACCCTGGCCGCCCTCCTCTACGGCCTGGGGATCCTGTGCTGTCAGGAAGCCGGAAGGGGCATGGGCCTGACGGAGGTGCTCCTGACCCAGAGCCTGGATGCCCGACGGGCGGCGGAGATCACCGATGGGGAAGCCACGGAGGACGACCCACTCCGGTTCTGCTTCCTGGGCCGGGGCAGCGAGGAAAGGGTCACGGGAGAGCTGACGGGAAAACAAGGACAGGTGCAGATTCTTTATCTCGCCGGGAATCCGGGGCTGCTGGGCTGGGGCAGCCTGGCCTGGGAGAAGGGCTGCCTTTTGGACGAAGGAACGGCCCGGAACCTGTTCGGTACGGAAGATTGCGGAGGCCAGACCCTGCTGTGGCAGGGGGAAACCTGGCCGGTGCTGGGCACGGTGTCCGGTTCGGAAGCCCGGTTGATTCTCATGGCCCGGGAGACGGACGGGGCAGTTCTCAATACCTGCCTGCTGGAACTGGATCCCCAGGCAGAGGCGGAAGGGTTCCTTCTGCGCCACAATCTCACCGGGAAGGTAGTGAACCTGTTCCCCCTCTGGGCGCTGACCCGGGATCTGATGCTGGTTCTGCCCTGCCTGGTGCTGCTGACCCTGTCCTTCCGGCTGGGAAGAGGCTGGAAGACCAAAGGGTGGCGGCAATTTACAAAAACTGCCATTTCCCTGGGACTGCTGGCCCTGTCCATCTGGCTGGTAAAGGCCTGTATAGTCATACCAGCGGACATGATCCCCTCCCGATGGTCGGATTTTTCCTTCTGGGGCGTCTGGTGGGAGAGCCAAAAGGAAAATATATCTGTCATTTTCTCCGCCCCGCCCAGGGAGGAACGGTTGCAAATGCTGACGGATATGGTAAAATCAATGGGAAGCGCCCTGGGAAGCGCCTTGGTGGCGGCTTGGGGACTGAGGGCAATGTAGCCTGCAATGCCCTCTCAGGCCCTCTCCGTCACGGCACAGGCCCTCTCAGTCTCGCTTCGCGAGCCAGCGTTTGCTGCGGCAAACCCGGTCGC
>CAYMWT010000199.1:0-4780 GCA_964394055.1 uncultured Oscillospiraceae bacterium | reverse complement strand
AACCAGGTGATTTATGTTTCCGCGACGCCGGGAGAATATGAGCAAACCCGTTCCGGCCAGACTGTGGAGCAGGTGATCCGTCCCACGGGCCTGCTGGATCCGGAGGTAGAGGTGCGTCCCATTGAAGGCCAGATCGACGATCTGATTGGGGAGATCAACACCCGCAGCGCCAGAAACGAACGGGTGCTTGTCACCACCCTGACCAAGAAAATGGCAGAGGATCTGACGGTGTACCTCCAAAAGGCGGGTATCCGGGTGCGCTATATGCACTCGGACATCGGGGCAATGGAGCGAATGGAGATCATCCGGGATCTGCGGATGGCGAAGTTTGACGTGCTGGTGGGCATCAACCTCCTCCGTGAAGGTCTTGACCTGCCGGAGGTGAGCCTGGTGGCCATTCTGGACGCGGACAAGGAGGGCTTCCTCCGCAGTGAAACCAGTCTGATTCAGACCATTGGCCGTGCCGCCCGAAACGCCGAGGGCAAGGTTGTTATGTACGCTGATGTGGTGACCCCCTCCATGCGGGCGGCCATCGACGAGACGGCTCGCCGCCGGGACATTCAGGACGCCTACAACAAGGCCCATGGCATTGTGCCCAAGACCATTATCAAGTCTGTCCGGGATCTGATTGAGATTTCCTCTCCCACCGCCGAGCGGAAGGGCCGTACCGGCGTGAAGATGACCAAGGCAGAGAAGGAAAAGGAGATTGCCCGCCTGGAAAAGCAGATGAAGGAAGCGGCGAAGATGATGGAATACGAGTACGCTGCCGTACTCCGGGATCAGATCATCGAGCTGCGGGGCAACGGCTAGTCTTCTCAGTGTATAGAACCGAAATAGACAAAACCTTAGGCCAGGCGGTTTCGCCTGGCCTCAACATTTATTATAGAGCCTGAAAACTCTGCTCGGTTTTTCATGAGAATGCTTGGAAATGTGACCGGATGAATCCGATGCTCACCGGAATTCAGGGCCAATGCCGCGGAATCTCTTCGGGTGCTGGCAGAACTTGCGGCTGCGCCCGGACACGGAAGTGACGCCCTTCTCTCCCGGAGTGAGGTATACTGAGGACATCTCAAACAGGGGGTGAGCCGTTGGCGGTTTATTTGGATCTGGTGGTTCTTTTGAACTTTCTGGTGGATTTTCTGCTGCTTTTGGGAACCAATCGGCTGTCGGGGCACAGCTGCGAGATCGTCCGCTGCGGGGTGGCGGCAGCCTTTGGCGGGCTCTACGGCGGAAGCTGTATGCTTCCGGGATTCCGTTTCTTGGGGAATCCCTTCTGGCGGGTGTGCACGCTTCTTTGCATCGCTGTGTGTGCCTTTGGAATTGACAAAAGCGCGTGGAGGCGGTGCGGGATCTTTCTGCTGCTCAGCATGGCCCTGGGAGGCGTGGCAGTGTGCATGGGACGAAGAGATGTGTTGGCCCTCATGCTTGGAGCCGGTGGAATATGGCTGCTGTGCCGGATCGGCTTCGGCGGGACAATCGCCGGACGGAAATATGTACCTATGCTCCTGACCCTGGGAGACAGGCAGGTGCGGCTGACAGCCCTGCGGGACTCAGGAAATACTTTGCGGGATCCCATCAGCGGGGAGGAGGTTTTCGTGATCGATCCGGATGCGGCGGAACGGCTCACAGGGCTGACCCGCGCCCAATTGCGTGCGCCGTTGGAGACCTTGACGGCACAGCCCATTCCCGGGTTGCGGCTGATTCCCTTTCACGCTGTGGGCGGCGGCGGAATGCTGCTGGGGCTTCAGCCGGACGATATCAGGATCAACGGGCAAAGACGATCGGCGGTGGTGGCCTTTTCCGGAGAGGAAATTGGCCGGGGTGGTGGATATCAGGCGTTGGTAACGGTATGAGGATTTCGGAAGGGGAGGATCGTATGGGGTTAATTTCTTTTCTGCGGAAGCTGGGGCAAATCCGGGAGAACTGTATTTACTACATAGGCGGAAGCGATATTTTGCCGCCGCCTTTGAAGGGCGCGGAGGAAGCGGAGGCGCTGGAGGCGTTGGAACGGGGAGAGGAGCAGGCAAAGCAGCGGCTGGTGGAGCACAACCTCCGACTGGTGGTTTACATTGCCCGGCGGTTTGAAAACACCGGCATCAATCTGGAGGATCTGATTTCCATTGGCACCATCGGCTTGATCAAGGCCATCGGCACCTATCGTCTGGACAAGAAAATCAAGCTGGCAACCTACGCCTCCCGGTGCATTGAAAATGAAATTCTCATGTACATCCGAAAAACCGCCAATCAGAAGACGGAGGTATCCCTGGATGAGCCCATCAATATGGACTGCGACGGAAATGAGCTGCTGCTTTCGGATATACTGGGAACGGATGAAGACATGATCCTGCGTCCGTTGGAGGATGACGCGGATCTGTGTGTCCTGCGGCAGGCTCTGGGAGAGCTGCCTGAGCGGGAAAAGGAGATCGTGTTTATGCGCTTCGGTCTGGGGGGCAGGAAGGAGCTGACCCAGAAGGAGGTAGCCCAGAAAATGGGAATCTCCCAGTCCTACATCTCCCGTCTGGAAAAGCGGATTTTGCAGCGGCTGAAAAAAGAATTCATCAGACAAACAAGCTGTGCTTGATTTTCGGGTTTCGGTATGCTATAATCGATATATTATGATATCGATACAAAAACTTATACATACAGCGAGGGCTTTTAAAAATATGGAAAGAAAACAAATTTCAAAAGCCGTTTTGAAACGGCTGCCGGGTTATCTGTCGTATCTGAAATCCATGCCGGAGGATTCTCCACCCAACATTTCCGCCACAGCGCTGGCCGCGGCTCTGGGGATGGGAGATGTACAGGTTCGTAAGGATCTGGCCATGGTTTCCGACGGCGGCCGCCCGAAGATCGGCTATCAGCGGGAGGCGCTGATTTATGATATCGAGCAGTTCCTGGGCTATGACAACACCACTGACGCGGTGCTCATCGGCGCGGGAAAGCTGGGACAGGCACTGATGGCTTATAAAGGCTTTGACGAATACGGTCTGAATATTCTGGCCGCCTTTGATCTGTGCCCCAAAAGCAAGAAGTCCGACGAGGGAAAGCCCATCTATCCCATTGCCAAGCTTGCCGACTTCTGCCACACCCACAAGGTTCTGATGGGAATTATCACCGTTCCCGCCGAGGCAGCCCAGAAGGTTGCGGATCAGCTGATCGACGGCGGCATCAAGGCAATCTGGAACTTTGCGCCCACCCATCTGGATGTTCCTGGGGGAATTCTGGTGCAGAATGAGAACATGGCTACGTCATTGGCGGTTCTGTCTGTACATCTTCAGGCCCAGATCAAGGAAGAAAAGGAAAAAGAAGCATACAAAAAGTAAAGGAACTCCCCGGCATATACGCCGGGGAGTTTTGCGATTTAATACATATCATAGTGTTGCCGCTGACCGGAAATCTGCCGGTAGAAAGCGGCGTGGGCGGCGTTTTTATAGGGATTCAGGAAGAGATTGCCCAGGTTCAATGTCATTGCGCACAGAATCATCCAACCTAAGAAGGTCAGATTCAAAACAAACAGCTCCAATTTATGTCCATCCATCATGGCCTTGGAACGATTGATGGCTTCAGATGCGGAAAGATCCGGATTCTCTGCCATGATGAAGGGGGTCATGGAGTAGCTGTATGATTTGATAAATCCGGGAATGATGAGCAGCAGCATCCAAAGGAAGACGTACAGCACACGCAGGAAGTGCTGGGCGAAGCCCTGTCCAAAGCGATGGAACTGGGAGAAAAGATCGTTGAAGGCGATATCCTGTCCGTCGTGCTGCTTCAGGAGAAACCGGGCATAGCCAAGCTCAATGGTGCCCCCAATGAGAAAGGCAGCAAACCCGAGAAGCCCGGCAGTGACGGAAATGCGAAGGACGCTGCCCACGGAGATCAGATCCCGAGATTCCTCCAGCTCTCTTGTGACATCCGGCAGGAAGGTTTGCCCGGTAACCAGTCCGCCCAGCAGACAGGCCACAACGGCTACGCCGATGGAAATGCCCCATTTCCCGGAGAGGTTACGGCGTGCTGTGGCACGAATGCCCTTAAAGTCCATAACGTTTTCATTTTCCATATTTCTACCTCCTTTCAAGGTGATTTCATTATAACTGCATTATGGGTGAAAAGCAAGAAAAATGATCCCAACCTGTAAAAAGGCGGGATCATTTTCTGAATGCTTCTTATTTCGTGGGCTTGAAGCTGTCCTTCAGGCTCACAGAGCGGTTGAAGACCAGGTGCCCGGGAGCACAGTCCTTGCTGTCGGGGCAGAAGTAGCCCAGACGCATGAACTGGTAGGAGGCAGGCGCCTTGGCATTGGCCAGGCTGGCCTCCACCTTGCAGCCGGTGAGCACCTCCAGAGAGTTGGGGTTCATGCAGGCAAGGAAGTCCTTTCCGGCGGCATCAGGGTCGGGATCGTCAAACAGGTTATCGTACTGCCGAACCTCGGCGTCGCAGCAGTTCTCCGCGTCCACCCAGTGGATGGTAGCGCCCTTGACCTTCCGGCCGTCGGCAGGGTTGCCCCCACGGGATTCGGGGTCATAGGTTGCCAGAACCTCGGTGACATTGCCGTTTTCGTCGGTGACACAGCCGGTGCAGCTGATCAGGTAAGCGCCCTTCAGGCGGCACTCGGGGCCATTGGGGGTCAGGCGCTTGTACTTGGGGATGGGGGTCGCCATAAAGTCATCGGCCTCGATCCACAGCTCCCGGGAGAAGGTGACAGGCCGGGTGCCGGCGGCGGGATCGTTGGGGTTATTCTCCACCTCGAAGGTTTCGCTCTGACCCTCAGGGTAGTTGGTGA
>CAYMWT010000198.1:0-4785 GCA_964394055.1 uncultured Oscillospiraceae bacterium | reverse complement strand
CAGCAGAGTAGTGCTCATTATGGTTTCCTCCAATTTGGATTAAAATATTTTGACATTTTCAGGCGTTTCGGGTACAATGTCCCTTGGACGCTTGAATTTTATACCATATTCCAAATCGAAAGTCAAGGGCTGTTTTCGCAATTTTTGTGAAATCCGGATAAAACTCTTGAATACTCTCAAATGCTCTTGATTTCTCTTGATTTCTAACATCCTATTTTAAAAGTTTTTTGGAGGAAATCCCATGCAAAAGCTGATGGGTCTGGTTCGTCGCTGTGTGGACGATTATCATATGATTGAAGAAGGTGACCGAATTGCCGTAGGTGTTTCCGGCGGCAAGGATTCCCTGGTGCTGCTGGTGCTGCTGGCAGGCCTGCGGGAATACTTTGACAAGCCCTATGCGTTGGAGACCATTACCATTGATATGGGGCTGGGTATGGATTATAGCGGCATCGAAGCGCTGTGCGAAAGACTGAAGGTGCCCTATACGGTGGTCAGAACAGAAATCGCACCCATTATTTTTGACCACCGGAAGGAGAAAAACCCCTGCTCCATGTGCGCCAAAATGCGTCGGGGCGCTCTGAACCAGGCAATTCTGGAAAAGGGCTTCAATAAGCTGGCCCTGGGCCATCACTATGACGATGCCGTGGAGACCTTCCTGATGAGCCTGCTGTTCGAGGGAAGGATCAGCTGTTTTCAGCCGGTGACCAATCTGGATCGAACGGGGATCGTCCAGATCCGCCCCATGCTCTATATCCACGAAAAGACCGTGGATCACTTTGCCCAGCGGATGGAGCTTCCTGTGGTGGAAAACCGCTGCCCTGTAGACAAGACCACCAAGCGGGAAGAGGTGAAGCAGCTGATTTTTGAGCTGAGCAAAACCTACCCTGACCTGAAGGAGCGAATCTTCGGCGCTATGCAGCGGTACCCCCTGCCGGAGTGGGAGCCTCATGGCCGATATAAACGGCCAAAGGATGAAAATATTTAATCAGAGCTTCCTTAAATTCTGATGCAACACTTTGCCCTCTTTCTTCGTTATCCAGACAGAAAGGGGGCAATGCCATATGAGAAAAACCTGGGAGGAAGTCCCACGGGGCGCGGCATGGTACCGGGACGATTGGGACGGGAGAAGCTGGTTGGAGAAAATCCGGTGAGAAGGATCCGTGACTTCACAGGTAAGGAGGGCGCATATGTGGGAGGAAGTTTATAAAGCGTATTTTCCGGAGCTGCTTCGTTACGCCTGTGCGGCCTGCAAGAATCCCACGGAGGCGGAGGATGCGGTACAGGAGGTTTTTCTGAAGGCCCTGCAAAATGTGGACACCTTTTCAGAGCTTGGCCCCAGTCAGAAACGGGCTTGGCTGTATCGGAGCCTGAAAAACGGATTGTGCGACCGGTATCGGCGGGAGCAGCTGGAAAACGCCTATTTGGATACCCTTCCCGAGGAGGGATATTACTGGGACATGGGAATTCAGGAGACGGAAAACAAAATCCTGCTGGCCCGGTTGAGTCCGGAGGATCGGATGCTGTTTCACATGCGCTACGAGGAGGGCTATAACGCCACAGAGCTGTCCCAGATCTATGGAATCCCCAAAGGCACCATTCGGGCCAGGCTGTCCCGGATGCGTGTCCTGTTGAAGGCAATGCTGGAATAAAAATGGAGGAATAAACTATGAAAATGAAAGTAAACTGCGATGTCTGCGACGCCCGGAATGTATCCGAGGAAACGCTGAAAACCTATGAGAAAATCAAAATCAACTGTGATCTGATGCTGGTGACCCCGGAAGCCAAGAATCTGCTGAACCGTTATGCGGTGAATCTGAATTGCGACAACGTAATGGAGCTGACCGGGGAGGTGCAGCTTCGCTCGGTGAACGGCGCCGCTCAGATCAAGGCCACAGATGTGACTGCTTCCAAAATCTATTTGCAGGTAAATGGCTCCCTGGAAATCGGCCCGGGTACGGAAAAGGTTCTGGAGCAGTATGTGGGGATCCAGGTAAACGGGGCGGTGACATATCCGGAAAGCATCAGCGCCTTCTTAGGAAAGCTGTCTGTAAACGGTGTTTCCTGCTGCTATCCTGACGATGCCATTGTCCTCAAGCGCAATACAGTGATCGACAGAACCTTTGCCCTGCGGGCGAAGGCCAGACACTATTGGAGCGCGGGAAGGATGGTGATGGTGGATCCCCTGCTGGATGGGGAGGCCCTGGTGAAAAAGGGGGCCACCTTCTCCGCAAAGGAAGTGATCCTGGCAGAAAGCAAGGTGGAAAGCCTGCTGGAGGCCATCGACGAGGAGACGCAGATCACCATTGTTCCCGACGGAACCCGGGTGATTCTGGACGATGTGGAGCTGAATGAGGCAACGGTAAAGCGGTATGGCCGGAAGCTCTATGTGGTCGGGGATGTGGATGTGCCGGAGGAGGGCGGCCAGGCCCTGGAACAGGTGGAATATCTGCATATCCGTGGGGATGTGAGGACGGCCCGGAGGTGGAAGGATTTGCTCCTGGAAAAGGGAGAGATCCAGGGAGCTGTAAAGATCCGGAAGGGACGCTGCATCACGGACTGTCCCTCGGTACGGGTCTCCAAATGGATGCTGGAGGAAGAGTCTGAGGGACTTCAGGTGGAGGACTGCGTGGAGGTATCTCTGGACGAGGATATTCCCGGAAAGCTGATTATGGATCGGCTGACCATCTGCGACTGTGTGCGGGTCAAGTGCACCCGGGAACAGGAAAGCGCTCTGGCGCTTATTTGCCAGGATGTGGTGCAGATCGGCATGGGCGAAGCTGCCGCTGGAGAAGAGACGGTACAGGCCGATACCAGAGTGGTCAACGCCGATCAGTATGTGCTGTGACGGAAAAATGCGGGAGCTTCGGCTCCCGCAGTCTTTGTATAAACCGCCTGTTTTCTGGGAAAACTTCCCACATAAGGAGGCGGTAAATTATGGTAAAAGGAATCTCACGTCAGGTGATCGTGGTACATGCCCCGGATCCAAAGCTGTTTGAACAGGCCATTTTCATTTTGAAGGAAAACGCGGTGGAGGAGGGTGTCACCGATGAGGCGCTTCTGAAGGAGGCCCAGTCGGTGATCCGTGGGACGAACCGCGGGGGAAAGAAGAAACCATTTTATCTCTATGGCGCGGTGTGGGCCATGGGAGGCGCACTGCTTACAGGGCTTGCCTGGCTGGCTACTCTCTTGATTTGAGGAAGCGCTTATAGTATAATAGAAAAACACCAAAGAGAGAAAGAGAGAAGCCTATGAAGATCGGAAACCTGGAAGTCAGAGAAGATCCCCTGTTCCTGGCCCCTATGGCAGGGGTGACAGACTGGGCCTTCCGCACCATCTGCGCCCGGATGGGGGCGGATGTCACGGTGACGGAGATGGTCTCCTCCCGGGCGCTGGTGTATAAGGATCAGAAAAGCGCCAGGCTTCTCAGGAAGAATGCGGGCAGCCTCTGCGGCGCCCAGATCTTTGGCAATGATCCGGAAACCATGGCAGAGGGCGCCCGGCTGGCACTGGAAATCTCCGGCTGTGATTTCCTGGACATCAACATGGGCTGCCCCATGCCCAAGATCGCTGGATCCGGGGATGGCTGTGGTCTGATGCGAACCCCGGAGCTGGCCGGAAGGATCGTGGAGGCGGTGGTCAAGGCGGTGGATGTGCCCGTCACCGTGAAATGCCGCCTGGGCTGGGACAAGGGCAGCATCAACGTACTGGACTTTACCAAGCGGATGGAGGACAGCGGTGCGGCTATGGTGACGGTCCACGGACGGACCCGTGCCATGCTCTACTCCGGTGTGGCGGACTGGGACACCATCCATAAGGTCAAGGAGCAGCTTAATATCCCTGTCATTGCCAACGGGGATATTACCGATGGGGCGGCGGCAGTCCGCTGTAAAAAGCGTACCGGGGCGGACGGCCTGATGATCGGAAGAAGCGTCTTCGGGGACCCCTGGATTTTTTCGGAGGTGCGGGCCGCACTGAATGGGGAGGACGGATTCCTCCGGCCCTGCCTGAGGGACCGGGTGGAGGTGGCGCTTCAGCAGTTCCGGCTGGCGGAGGAGGACCACGGGGAGCACATCGCCTGCCTGGAGGCACGGAAGCACTTTGCCTGGTATCTCCGGGGGGTGCCCCACAGCGGGTATTATAAAAATCAAATCACATCCCTTACCACCATGGAGGATATCTACCGGGTGGCGAAGGACGTGGTGCGGGATCTGAAATAATGCCCTTTGTCCATAGCAGACGGTAAATTCTTCGTAAAATCTATCGTTGATTTTTACGAAGAACCGGTGCATACTGGAATCAGAAAGGGGGCAATGATATGCCGAACATTAAACCCGTTTCTGATCTGCGCAATTACGGTGAGGTGCTTCGGGACGTGGCGGTTGGCCATCCTGTTTTTTTGACGAAAAATGGACATGGCCGTTATGCTGTTCTGGACATGGAGGAATACCGGCAGTATGAAGCACTGCTTGCCCGTCAAAAGCTGCTGACGGAACTGGAAAAAGGCCGTCGATCCGGTGAGGAAGACGGCTATGGGGCACTGGACGATGTGCTGAAAGAGCTGGAAGCGAGATATCATGATTAAAATTATGTTATCCCCAGAGGCGAGCCGTGACCTTGCTCAGATTGGCGATTACATCGCTTTTACGCTTTACAATAAGAGCGGGGCTCGAAGGACGATTGGTAAACTCCGCAATACAATGGGGATTTTGGAGAAATTCCCGGAATCCGGCACGCTGGTGGATCATGCAGAGCCCCATATTTTATATTAATGTCTGCTGAATAAGT
>CAYMWT010000197.1:0-4816 GCA_964394055.1 uncultured Oscillospiraceae bacterium | reverse complement strand
GCGGCTGCAACGTCCAGTTTGCCCTGAATCCCAACTCCTCCGAATACTACCTCATTGAGGTCAACCCCCGTGTCTCCCGTTCCTCAGCTCTGGCCTCCAAGGCTTCCGGCTATCCCATCGCCCGGGTCACCGCCAAGATTGCCGTGGGCATGGCTCTGGAAGACATTAAGATCGCCAACACCAACGCCGCCTTTGAGCCCAGCCTGGACTACGTCATTGCCAAGCTTCCCCGGTTCCCCTTCGACAAGTTCGCCACTGCCACCAACAAGCTGGGCACCCAGATGAAGGCCACCGGCGAGGTCATGGGCATCGGCTCCAACCTGGAAGAGGCTCTCTTAAAAGGCATCCGCTCCCTGGAAATCGGCGCCAACCATATGCACCTGCCCAAATTCGATTCCCTATCTACCGAGGAGCTGCTGGAATACGTCAAGGAGTTCCGCAGCGATAACATCTTCGCCATTGCGGAGCTTTGCCGCCGGGGCATCTCCACCGAGAAGCTCTACGAGCTCACCGAGATCACTCCCTATTTCCTGGAATCCATCCGCCGGATCACGGATATGGAGAAACAGCTTCAGGAAAATGTGGGCGACCTGAACTTAATGAAGCAGGCCAAGGAAATGGGCTTCGGCGACCCCATCATCGGCAAGCTCTGGAACCGCAGTGAGCTGGACATCTACAACCTCCGGAAGGAGCAGAACCTGTTCCCTGCCTTCCGCATGGTGGACACCTGCCATACAAACGCCTATATCCCCTACTTCTATTCCTCTTACAGCGGCAATAACGAGTCCCGGCTGACCGACCGGAAGAAGATCGTGGTGCTGGGCGCCGGCCCCATCCGTATCGGCCAGGGCGTGGAATTCGACTACTCCACCGTCCATGCCGTCATGACCATTAAAAACGCCGGTTACGAGGCCATCATCATCAACAATAACCCCGAAACCGTCTCCACGGACTATACCACCGCCGATAAGCTGTACTTCGAGCCCCTGACCCCCGAGGACGTCATGAACATCATCGCCTTCGAGAAGCCCGACGGCGTCATCGCCTCCCTGGGCGGCCAGACCGCCATCAACCTGGCCCAGCCTCTGACCGACCGGGGTGTGAAAATCATTGGCACCGACTGCGCCGCCATCGACCGGGCGGAGAACCGGGACGCCTTTGAAAAGCTTCTGAAGGAGCTGAACATCCCCCAGCCCAAGGGCCGCGCCGTGACCAAGATCGAGGACGGCATTGCCGCCGCCAAGGAAATCGGCTATCCCGTGCTGGTGCGTCCTTCCTTCGTCCTGGGCGGCCGTGCCATGCAGATCGTGGCCAACGAGGAGCAGCTGCGCCACTATCTCCGCACCGCCGTGGAAATCGACGAGGACAAGCCCGTTCTGGTTGACAAGTATATCCAGGGTCGGGAGGTGGAGATCGACGCCATCTGCGACGGCCGGGATGTGTTCGTCCCCGGCATCATGGAGCTGGTGGAGCGCACCGGCGTCCACTCCGGCGACTCCATCTCCGTCTACCCCTCCTTCTCCATCTCCAACAAGGTCAAGGGCGTGATTCTGCAGTACGCCAAGAAGCTGGGCCTGGGCATCGGCATCCGGGGCCTGTTCAACATCCAGTTCATTGTGGATAAGCAGGACAACATCTATATCATCGAGGTCAATCCCCGTTCCTCCCGTACCGTTCCCTTCCTGAGTAAGGCCACCGGCTTCTCCCTGGCGGACATCGCTACCGAGGTGATCCTGGGCAAGAGCCTGAAGGAGCAGGGCTTCTTTGACATCTACCCCGAGGAAAAGAAGCGCTGGTATGTCAAGGCCCCTGTGTTCTCCTTCAACAAGATCCACGGTCTGGACGCCTACCTGTCCCCGGAAATGAAGTCCACCGGCGAGGCCATCGGCTACGACCGCACCATGACCCGTGCCCTGTACAAGGCCCTGCAAGCCTCCGGCATGAAGCTGCAAAACTACGGCACCGTCTTCGCCACCATTGCGGACAAGGACAAGGAGGAGGCCCTGCCTCTGATCCGCCGGTTCTATCAGCTGGGCTTCAACATCGAGGCCACCACCGGTACCGCCAAGTTCCTGAAGAGTAACGGCATCCGCACCCATGCCCTGAAGAAGATCGGCGAGGGCAGCGACGAGATCCCCAACGCCCTGCGTCAGGGACACATTGCCTACGTCATCAACACCCGGGATCCCGGCGCCAACGAGCAGGACGGCATTGAGATTCGCCAGATCGCTACAGAGCACAACGTGACACTGTTCACGGCTCTGGACACCATCAACGCCCTGCTGGACGTTCTGGAGGAGACGACGCTCACCATTTCTACGATTGACGCGTAAGCCCTCTCAGTCTCGCTTCGCGAGCCAGCTCTCCCAGAGGGAGAGCCAAGTAGGTTTCCCCTTTTTTCTAATTGGTCTAAAATTTAGGAAACGCCCTTGCCTCTCCCTCCGGGAGAGGTGCCCCAGTGCGCACACTGGGGCGGAGAGGGCTCATAGGCGGGGCTTTTTCCCCGCCTTAACTTTAAATCACAGGAGGTACCATGAAGCAAGGGAAATTTCAAATCATCAGCAACACAGCGCTGACAGACAGCGTCTATAAAATGGTACTGGCCGGAGATACCTCCGCCATTACCGCTCCCGGCCAGTTTGTGAACATCCAGCTCGCCGGGAAATTCCTCCGCCGTCCCATCTCCGTCTGCGACTGGGACGAGAAAACCCTGACCATCATCTACAAGGTAGTGGGCAAGGGCACCGAGCAGATGCGCCGCATGGCTTCCGGGGAAGTCTTAGACCTGCTCACAGGTCTCGGCAACGGCTACGACCTGACCCTGTCCGGAAATAAGCCCCTGCTCCTGGGCGGCGGCGTAGGCGTGCCTCCCATGTACGCCCTGGCAAAGGCGCTGATTGGGGAAGGGAAAACCGTTTCCGTCGTCCTGGGCTTCAACAAGGAAAACGAGGTCTTCTACGAGGAAGAATTCAAGGCCCTGGGCTGCCATGTCACCGTTACCACCGCTGACGGAAGCTACGGCAAAAAGGGCTTTGTCACCGATGCTCTCCCCGAATCCTACACCTATTTCTACACCTGCGGCCCGGAGCCTATGCTGAAGGCCGTCTACCGGGCAACCAACTCCTCCGGCCAGATGAGCTTTGAGGAGCGGATGGGCTGCGGCTTTGGCGCCTGTATGGGTTGCTCCTGCAAGACCCTCACCGGCTACAAGCGCATCTGCAAGGACGGCCCCGTGATGAAGAAGGAGGAGATCTTATGGGAAGCCTGAATGTAAATCTCTGCGGCATAACGCTGGATAACCCTGTGATTCCCGCCTCCGGCACCTTCGGCTACGGCTACGAATATGCGGAACTCTACGACATCAACTGCCTGGGTACCTTCTCCTTTAAGGGCACCACAAAGGATCCCCGGTTTGGCAATCCCACACCCCGGATCGCCGAATGTGAAAGCGGCATGATCAACGCCGTAGGCCTTCAGAATCCCGGCGTGGAAAAGGTGATTTCCGAAGAGCTGCCAAAACTTAAAAAATGCTTCCACAAGCCGGTCATGGCAAACATCTCCGGCTTCTCCGTAAGCGACTACGCCTACACCTGCGAAAAGCTGGATCAGGAAGCACAGGTGGGCTGGCTTGAGGTGAACGTCTCCTGCCCCAACGTCCACGGCGGCGGCATGAGCTTCGGCACCCAGCCGGAAGCGGCTGCGGAGGTCACCCGGGCAGTCAAGGCCGTGACCACCAAGCCCGTCATCGTCAAGCTCTCTCCCAACGTCACGGATATCGTATCCATCGCCAAGGCCTGCGAGGACGCAGGAGCCGACGGCATCAGCCTGATCAACACATTGCTTGGTATGCGGATCAATCTGAATACTCGCAAGCCCGTGATTGCCAATAAAATGGGCGGCTTCTCCGGCCCGGCCATCTTCCCGGTGGCATTGCGGATGGTCTATCAGGTGTCCCAGGCGGTGAAAATCCCCGTGGTGGGCATGGGCGGCGTCAGCAGCGCCGAGGATGTGATCGAAATGATGCTGGCAGGCGCCACCGCTGTGGAAGTGGGAGCCGCCAATCTGGTGAACCCCTTCGCCTGCCGGGACATTGTTCAGGCCCTGCCGGAAACCATGAAGAAGTACCGTATTGAAAATTTAAGTGATATTATAGGAGGCGCACATTAATGGGTAAGGACGTAATCGTAGCATGTGACTTTTCTTCCGCGGAGGCAACCTTTGCCTTCCTAAGTAAGTTCACCGGGCGCAAGCCCTTTGTGAAGATCGGCATGGAGCTTTACTATGCCGAAGGCCCCAGCATCGTCCGTGAGATCAAGGCCAGAGGCCACAAGATCTTCCTGGATCTGAAGCTCCACGACATCCCCAATACCGTCAAGAAGGCCATGGCGGTTCTCTCCAATCTGGACGTGGACATCTGCAACCTCCACGCCTCCGGCACCACCGCCATGATGAAGGCCGCTCTGGAAGGTCTGACCCGGCCCGACGGCACCCGGCCCCTGCTGATCGCCGTGACCCAGCTCACCTCCACCGATCAGGAGGCCATGGAGAAGGATCTGATGATCCACGCCCCCATTGACCAGGTGGTGATGCACTACGCCGAGACTGCCAAGAACGCAGGTTTGGACGGCGTGGTCTGCTCTCCTCTGGAAGCGGGCAAGGTACACGGTCTGTGCGGCAAGGACTTCCTCACCGTGACTCCCGGCGTCCGGTTTGCCGACGGGGATATCGGCGATCAGAAGCGGGTCATGACCCCCGCCGCCGCCAAGGAAATCGGCTCCGACTACATTGTGGTGGGCCGTCCCATCACTGCCGCTGC
>CAYMWT010000196.1:0-4817 GCA_964394055.1 uncultured Oscillospiraceae bacterium | reverse complement strand
GCCAAGAGAATATGAAAAAGCATTCAATGAAAACGTGGATATCACCAACTACACCCAGCGGGTTTTCTCGATGTTCGGGGGACAGCGGGAGAAGGTAACCATTCGGTTCATCGACCAAAAACTGGATACCGTGGCAGACCAGTTTGGCACCCGTGGCGTGAAGTATGAAAAAGTGGATGAAAAGCATTTTACCGTTACCACAGAAGTGGAACTCAGCGATATGTTTTATGCGTGGGTTTTCGGTTTTGGCAGACGGGCAAAAATCCTCGAACCGCCCTATGTGGCTGAAAAAATGCGGGAATACTGCCAAAAGATAGCCCAAATGTATGAGCCAGAATAAATAGAACGACGGAAGTTTTGTGCCTCCGTCGTTTTCTTATCAAAAGTTATCGAAAGTAATCACCTTGGGATGATTTGCGAGGGTTTGCCTTATTTAGAAGAAGGATAGGGGACTGTGTTGCTGATAGCGTTTGCTGATATCATCATCGTTCAAATCCAAATAGGCTTGCTCTGTTACGGTTACACTGGAATGCCCCAACAGTTTGCTTAATGTGTAGATATCCATACCGCTCATCAGACACCGCTTGGCGAAGTTGTTTCGCAGACAATGGGGCGTGAATTGCTCGTTCAGGCCGGAGCGGATTAAATACTTCTTGAAATTGCTCTCAAAGTTGCTGACTTGAATATGACCGCCCCGCTCCCGCACAGGGAACAGGTAATCACTCTCCACATAACGGTCTTTGTATTGGAGCCATCTGCGAAGAACTTTTTCCGTTTTTTCAGAGAAAAACACGGTTCTGTCCTGTCTGCCCTTGGTAATCTCTGCCCGGAGGTTGATTCTTCTGCGGGTGAGTTCCAAATCCTCTACCAAGAGGCAACTACATTCGCCCAATCGCATACCGCTATCCAGCATCAGCATTATCATTACATAGTCCCGATGTTCGGAATAGTATGACCTATCCATTTTGCCAAGTAGCCGTCGCACTTCTTCATCGGACAGAAACTCCTTTGCTTTGCGATTGACCTTTAATTGGCGTATCTTTTTCATAGGGTTTCTTTTGATGGTGTATTCCCTATCCAGCCAGTTAAAGAAAACCCGAAGATTGCGGATGTAGTTGTTGATGGAGGTTGTGGAGATAGGTTTGCGGAAGTCCCGTCGGCGGTCTGGGTGATTGGTTTCCTTCTGGCTTTCAACAGCATAGAACGAATATTTTCCACGCTCTTGGAGATCACGAATATAATGACGAATGACAGATTCGGTCACTTTATCAACCGTGGTAATATCCATCTGTTCTAAGCACCAACGCTCAAACAGCCGAAGGGTTTGTTCGTAACTTTTCATTGTCTGCGGGCGTAACTGGGTGCTACGGCAATAAACCATAAATTCATCGATTTGCCAATCAAAATCCAAACAAATCATAGAAAAACACTCCTGATATTCATAGGTTTGAGATACCCAATAAATCAGGAGTGTTTATAGGCTTAAGCAACACAATTCATAGCCTTGAAAGGCAGATTTTCATATTGATTTTCATAGCATTCATAGGCTTGACCGCCAATTAAAAAACCCCGAAAACCCTTGCCACCCAATCAGAACTGGGCCACGTTGGAGCCTTTGAGCTGAAGCTGGAGCTTGTCCGCAATCAGGGCGATGAACTCCGAATTCGTGGGTTTTCCCTTGGTGTTACTGACGGTGTAGCCGAAGAACCGCTGCAAGGTGTCCAGGTCGCCACGGTCCCAGGCTACCTCGATGGCGTGGCGGATGGCTCTCTCAACCCGGCTGGGGGTGGTGCCAAAGGTCTTGGCCACCTGAGGATACAGCACCTTGGTAATGGCATTGATCACATCCATATCGTTTACCGCAATGATAATGGCCTCCCGAAGGTACTGATAGCCCTTGATGTGGGCCGGGACACCGATCTCGTGGATGATGCCGGTGACCATGGACTCAATGTCCGCTTTGTCCGGACGGCGCTGAGTCGAAAGCCGCAGGGTCTCCCCACCCTGGATCTCGGTCAGACGCTCTACCAATGCAGCCATATCACAGGGTTTCGGCATGATGTATCGTACGCCTAAATTGATGGCTGCCGCGGATACATACTGGGAAATAAAAACGGAGGTCGCCAGTGTTACCGGCTTGTGATCCATACCGGAAATGGCCTTCAGAACGGCCAGACCGTCCTTCTTTGCCAGCATCATATCCAGTATCAACACATCAGGCTTCCGTTCCTGAATCATGGCAATGGCCTGCTCCCCATCGCTGGCCGTTCCCACAACACGAAAACCGTCGGTACGTTGAAGCGCAGCGGTCAGGCTTGCGCAAAAATCTTCCGCACCATCGGCAATGAATACAGTGGTTGCGTGTTCCATACATTCCTCTCCTGTCATGTAAAATATCTCCCCAAAGCAGAGCGGATGACTGCCGTCTGCGACAAATAGAGCATATCACGAAATTGGTAATATTGCAAGAAAAAACCAACAAAATCGCTCGTCAAAACCTGCTATTTTTCGACATTATTACCAGGATTTAGCAATCAACTGGTTTTTTCATCCAGGACATTTTCCTGCGATCGGTTGACGGGAAGCCGGAAAAGATGTAAAATACGAAAAAAGCTTCCGAAAGAAGCCGGTTATTTTTGGAAAAAACAGGAGGAACAGGAATGGATACCACAATCAGTGGCTTGCAGACCTTTTTGGACGGGGCTTGCAGCGTGTATCATGCCAGAGAAGAAGTGGCGGAAATGCTCCGGGAGGCGGGCTATACCCAGCTGAAGGAGCAGGAGAACTGGAATCTGAGGAAGGGCGGAAAATACTTCGTCCAGCGGGGCGACAGCGCCCTCATTGCCTTCCGGGTGCCGGAGGAAGCGGCAAAGGGCTTCCTGATGAGCGCCAGCCACTGCGACCGTCCCTGCTTTCAGCTGAAGGAAAACTTCGAAGTCACCGGAACCTACACCCGGGGAGCGGTGGAGGGCTACGGCGGTATGATCGCCTCCACCTGGCTGGATCGTCCCCTGTCTGTTGCCGGACGGGTGATCGTGGAGACTGAGACAGGCATTGAGACGAAACTCATCAACCTGGATCGAGATCTGCTGCTGATTCCCAATGTGGCCATCCACATGAACCGTCAGGTCAATGACGGCTATAAGTGGAACCCGGCTGTGGATATGCTCTCTTTGATCGGCGGCAAGGACAGCGCCGGAAAGCTGAAGGCTCTGCTGGAAGCGGAGGCCGGCGGAAAGATCCTGGATCACGACCTGTACCTGTACGTCCGTCAGAAGTCTACGGTATGGGGCGTGGAGGAGGAATACATTTCCAGCCCCGCTCTGGATGATCTGGAGTGCGTCTGGGGCTGCACGGCGGGGTTCCTGGAATCCCAGACCGGCGGCAGCATTCCCCTGCTGTGCGTGTTTGACAGCGAGGAGGTTGGTTCTTCCTCCGTCCAGGGCGCGGCGTCCACCTTCCTGGAGGATGTGGTGGAACGGGTCTGCGCCGGGTTGGGCCTTGATCGCCATCAGATGCTCGCGCAGTCCTTTCTGGTTTCCGCAGACAATGCCCATGCTGTCCATCCCAACCATCCCGAGTTCTCCGATCCCGCGAACGCTCCGGTGATGGGAGAGGGGATTGTGCTGAAATACAGCGCCGCCCTTCGCTACAGCACCGACGGTGTCAGCGCCGGAATTTTCCGGAAGGTCTGCGGCAAGGCCGGGGTAAACGTGCAGAGCTTCCATAACCGGGCGGATATGCCCGGCGGCTCTACCCTGGGCCATATCTCCCTGTCCCACGTCAGTGTGCTGACGGCGGACATCGGCCTTCCCCAGCTGGCCATGCACTCCTGCTTTGAGACCGCCGCGGTCAGCGACGCCCTGGACCTGGTTCGGGCCATGACCGTCTACTACGGTGGCACCCTGGAAGCTACGGATACAGGCTTTCAATTCAGGTAAGGGTTATATTCCCTGCGCCGCCGTCCACTCTACTGGAGAGGCGGCGGCTTTCCTTTGTCAATTTTGTTGTACACCCCGGGGAATAATACCGGGAGGAATTGGATAAAATCTGAACATTCTGCCAAAATTATGAAACCAACCCAGTTTTTCAACCGGTTTTGCTTGACAAAAACAAAAAAATGAATAAACTATTTATCGTATGGGAAGCGTGGAATGGAAACGTTTCTCAGTGTCGAATTCAGTCGGCTTTTGCCCCTCCGCGGAGGCTCGTTTCGGGACGGGGACTGACGTGGTTATGCAGCAGCGACTGGCTGCTTTTGAATTCCTTAATGAATGGAGAACGAATATGAACCTGAATTGTCACAATATCCTGCGGTGGACGGAAGCACAGCTGAAGTACACCTACGACGTGAGCCTGAAGGACGCAACACCTCAGGAGCTCCACGAAGCCCTGGGTCAGGCTGTGATGATGGCCATTTCCGACAACTGGAGCCATTCCAAGAAGACCCGCCTGAACGAGCGGAAGGCGTACTACATCTCCGCCGAGTATCTGATTGGCCGTCTGGTCTACTCCAATCTCTTCAACCTGGGCATTCTGGATGAGATGAAGGAACTGTTTGCCCAGCGGGGTGTGGATCTGGCTGTGCTGGAGGACATCGAGGACGATGCTCTGGGCAACGGCGGTCTGGGCCGTCTGGCTGCCTGCTTCCTGGACTCCGCTGCTTCCACCGACATCCCCCTGTCCGGCTATGGCCTGCGCTACAAGTTCGGTCTGTTCAAGCAGAGCTTTGACGAAAACGGAAGCCAGGTGGAAAAGGCCGACGACTGGACCAAGTACGGCGATCCCTGGTCCTATCGCCGGTATAACCACACCGT
>CAYMWT010000195.1:0-4824 GCA_964394055.1 uncultured Oscillospiraceae bacterium | reverse complement strand
GGCGTCCATTTTGGGCATCAGGTGGAAGCTCTGGAAGACGAAGCCCAGGTGCTTGTTGCGGATCTCCGCCAGGTCATCGTCGCTCAGATCTTTCAGGTCCTGATCCCGCAGGGTGTAGGTGCCGGAGGTGGGCACGTCCAGGCAGCCGATAATGTTCATCAGGGTGGTTTTGCCGGAGCCGGAGGGGCCCATAATGGCCAGGTAGTCCCCTTCCTCCACGGTCAGATTGATGTTTTTCAGGACACGGACAGGCTCCTTGCCCTGAACGTAATCCTTGCAGATGTCAGTCAGTTTCAGGATCGCCATATTACGCCATCCCTTCTCCGGTTTCGGTGGGCAGAGTATCCGCTGCTTCTCCTTCCGGAGAGACAGTATCCGCGGCCCCATCCAGGCCGGTATCCATGGGAACCTCTCCCTCCATGGGAAGCTCACCTTCCATGGGCAGCTCACCCTCCATGGGCATGTCCCCTTCCATAGGCATATCCATTCCCATGTCCACATTCATATCACCGCCCATGTCGCCTCCAGATTGCGCGCCGGAGCTTTGGGTAGCGGCCTCCGGATCGTGAGTGGTGGTTACGCCGGGACGGCACAGCTCCCCGTCAGGGAAGGCGATGTAATCGTCAACGGTGAGGCCGTCCAGAATCTCCACGGTGCCCATCATGTCGTTGGTCTCGCCCAGAATGACGGAACGCTTCTCCAGCTTGTCCCGGTTTTCCGCCCAGACATAGGGGGTACCGTCGTCCTCATAGGCGATGAAGGAAAGGCTGATGCTCAGAGCGGCGCTCTGGCCGTTTTCCCCTTCCTTTTCCAGATACACATGCTGCCCCAGGAGCAGACCCTCGGTGGTGTCCAGCTTCACATAGAAGGGGTATTTGCTGGAGGCGGTCATCTCATCGGAGGACATACCGTAATAGCGGCTGTTGTCATTGCCCTGGGAGGGGTTCTCGTAGTCCACCAAGGTAACGCTGCCGCCCCAGGTCTGGGAAGCGTTGGTACGGGAGGTGATGGTGACCCGGTCGCCCTCGATCAGGCTGCCCCGCTGCAATTCCCCCAGAACGCCCTTGATCCGATAGGAGCCTACCTGCTGGATGGTGATGTAAGGGGCTTCGTTGCCGTTGGAATCCACGCCGGTCTCGTTAACGGCCTGGACACGGCCCTCTACAGGCGCGGTGACCACGGCATTTTCCAGCAGATCCTCGGACTTCTGGATTTCGTTTTCCTTGGTCTTCACGTTCAGCTCCGCTTCCTTCAGATCCACCTGGGTAGACTGAATCTCCACGGTGTACTGAAGCTTCAGGGTGGAGCCTGCGGAGGCCCGCTCCTTTTCCAGCTGGTTGATCTGGCTCTTGTAATTTTCAATGGAGGCGTTGAGCTGCTCCAGCTCCAGACGCTGCTTATCCAGGCTCAGCTGCAATTCCTCGGTGTCATAGGAAAACAGCTCCTGCCCCTTCTTCACATCGTCGCCTTCGTGAACCTTCAGCTCCAGAACGGTCTTATCCTTGTCCTTTTTGATTTCGGATACATTTTCCGAAACCACCATACCCAGGAATTTATCGCCGGGGGCAATGCCGCCCATACCGGCCAGCGCCCGAACAGACTGGACATACACGGTGGTGTCGCTGCCGCAGCCGGTCAGAGCCACGGTAAGTACCAGAGCCAGCACAAGGGCGAGGCTTTTCTTCAGTTTCATAGTAAATCCTCCTCATTGGGTATTCCATACTGCCCTCTATTATAAGATATTCTCCGGAAGGAATCAACCACCCGCATATTAAGGATTGTTTAATTTATTCCGGAAACTGCGAAGAGAAGCAGAAAGAAAAGAGAAAAAGAAAGGGATTGTTCCGTTTTTGCATGAAAACGGAACAATCCGGCTGGAAAATGCTGGAGAATATAGCTTTCTTTCAGCCCTTCCGGGAAAGACACGCCTGGATCTTCTCCTCAATCCGGTCGTGTACCAGCTGGGCAAGCTGGATGGTGTTCAGATCCTTGTACTCCTCGTAGTCAATGGGAGGCAGATAGTGGATCTGGACGGAAACAGGCTTGCTGCCCTTCTGATCCAGCACCTTGAAGCAGTCAATGAGGGCCACGGGAACAATGGCGCATTTGCTTTTCACGGCGCAGCGGAAGCTGCCGGAATGGAAGGGGAGCATTTCATTGCCCTTGCGGCTTCTGGTGCCCTCGGGGAACAGCAGATAGCTACGACCAGCCTTCAGCTCCTCGGTGACCTGGCGGATAACCGTCAGGGATTGACGGGCGTCCTCCCGATCCATGGGGAAGGACTTGGTACACAGGGCCACCTGATGGAGGAAGGGGATGTTGTACAGCTCCTTTTTCAGCACCACGCCCAGAGGCACGTCACAGGTGGCGGCCACGGCCAGGGGATCGAACATACCCTGGTGGTTGCTGTAGAGCATGAAGCTTCTGTCCTGAGGGATGTTTTCCTGGCCGGAGACGATGAGGTCGATGTTTCCGCCTTTCACGGCCCGGTGCATGATCATCTGGATATGGCGGTACATGGTTTCCCAGGAGTAGCGTTCCGGATGCCGGGCGTAACGGCACAGGCGGAACCAGGCCCAGGGAACAAAGAGAAGGTTTTTCAGTACCATGGTGACGATTCGGTTCATGGAGTGTCCTGCCTTTCCCGGTAGGAGACCGGTGATTTTTCTCCAATTTAACACGGAGAGAGGATGAAGACAATACGGGATTTGCGGGGCAGCGGGCGTTTATACATCACGGGACAGCTTCCGATACACATGGAGCATGGCAACCAGCTCACACAGGAAGGTAACGCCCCAGGAAATGGCATAGGAAGCGTACAGACACTGGGGCGTATGGAAGCCGGGAACCTGGAAAATGGTGTAGAGCCAGCCGATTCTCAGACCGCACACACCCAGCACGCAGATCAGCATGGGAACAAAGGAAGCACCCAGACCCCGGAGTGCGCCGGTGGTCACATCCATAAGGCCGCACAGGAAGTAGGGCAGGCAGATGAAGGCCAGACGGGTCATACCGTAGCCGATGGCCTCCTGGGAATCGGTGATGTAAATGGACAGCAGGGTGGGGCCCATGGCATACATCAGGGCGCCCAGGGACAGCCCCAGCACCGTGACACAGCCCAGACAGATGTGGAAGATTTTGGAGATCCGCTTCCACTGCCGGGCACCGGCGTTCTGACCGATGTAGTTGACGGCGGTCTGCTGGAAGGCGTTCAGGCACACATAGACGAAGCCCTCCAGGTTGCCGGCGGCAGCGTTGCCGGACATGAACACATCGCCGAAGGAGTTGACGGAGGACTGGATCAGCACATTGGAAATGGAAAACATGGAGCCCTGGATTCCAGCGGGAAGACCGATGCGGACGATCTTCTTCAGGGGAGCGGGATAGATCTTCATTTTCTTCAGCTCCAGATGGCACACATCCTTGCGGCGCATCAGGGCCAGTACTACCAGAACGGCGGAAATGGCCTGGGAGATCACCGTAGCCAGCGCCACGCCTGCCACGTTCATGTGGAAAACCCGGACGAAGAAAACGTTCAGGATCACGTTGACGATGCCCGCGAAGGTAAGGTAAATCAGGGGGCTTTTGGTGTCTCCCGCTGCCCGGAGAATGGCGGCGCAGAAGTTATAGATCATGGTGAAGGTGATGCCGCCGAAATAGATCTTCATGTACAGGGCGGACAGAGGCAGCACCGTATCCGGAGTGCCCATCATGGACAGGAAGGTACGGGAGAAGGCAATGCCGAAGATGGTGAGAACGCCACCGCTGACCAGCGACACGGGGAGGGAGGTATGGATCGTCCGATGAACCATTTCGTCCTCCCGACTGCCCAGACTGTGGGCCACGGTGACACCGGCGCCTACGGACAGACCGATGAAGAAGTTGATCATCAGGTTGGTGATGGCCCCTGTGGCTCCCACAGCGGCAAGAGACAGACTGCCGCAGAACTGGCCAACCACGATCAGGTCAGCAGCATTGAACAGCAGCTGCAAAAGGCTGGTGAGTATAATGGGCACGGTATACCGGACGATCCCCGAAAACAGGGGGCCTTCCAGCATGGACTGATTGGAACGCATGATATTCTTTACCTCGCTATCGTGTTATGCTCATGACCAATTATAGCCCAATTCCCCAAAAGCGCAAGGTGGCGAATTATACGAAAAACAGCTGCCGATCCAGGCCTCTTTTCAGAATCAGCCGGTAGAGAAGGGTACCAAAGACAAGAAGCACCACAGCCTCTCCAATGGCCACATACACCCCGTTGAGAAGAAAGCCGCCGCCGATGTACACCGTCAGCTCCCATCCCACCAGCAGACCGTTCCACAGGGCGGGCATCATAAGCCCCGGAAGAGGCAGACCCTTCACCTTCCAATTCCGGGTCAGCCACATGGAGCCGGCGGCAAGCATTGTGGCGGCGGTGCCGATGACAAAATCCAGGGGCAGGGCGGCGGCAAAGGTCAGATTGAATACCAGGCAGCCAATGGCAAGTCCGGGAATGGCGGCAGGGGTGAAGAAGGCCAGCACGCACAGCATTTCTGACAGCCGCATCTGAATGGCCCAGGTGGCGGAGCCGGGGAGCAGCAGGTTTTGGGCATGGGTCAGGGCGGCATAGAGGGCGGCGATGACAGCGCCCTGTACCAGATAACGGGTATGCTTGTTCATAAGGTTCCTCCGAAAACAAAAAATGGGCACAGCCGTGCCCATAAAACAAAACAGGCGCAGAGCGCCCATCGAAATTTCCTAGTTTTGTTTACCGACAGGATGGTCACGAACTGTCTTTACAATGATGTACATACATTTACATCATAGCTTTAACGTAATATT
>CAYMWT010000194.1:4023-4841 GCA_964394055.1 uncultured Oscillospiraceae bacterium | reverse complement strand
GTGACACCTCGTAGAGTAAATTATTATTGCGCCGGAGGACGCATCCCCGGTGCTGTGAAAATGGCCGGTGTCTGGCTGATTCCAAAAGACGCGGAAAAACCTGTGGATATGAGAACAAAGCAAGGGAGGCAACAAAATGAAAATCTTTATCATAGAGGATGAACCAGCAATCCGTGAGGAACTTACCCAACTTCTTGAAAAATACGGATACCAATGTGCCAGTAGTAGCGATTTTCAGCATATCGCAGAAACCGCCCTTTCGTCTGGGGCTGACTTGATTCTTTTGGACATCAATTTGCCGTATCAGGACGGCTTTCAAGTGTGCAGAGAAATCCGGCAGAAATCCAATCTTCCAATCATTGTGCTTACCAGCAGAAACAGCGATTTTGACGAGTTAATGAGTTTGAATATTGGTGCCGATGATTATATTTCAAAGCCCTACAATGCACAGGTTCTTTTGGCACGCATACAAAAACTTCTGGCACGAACTTATGAAATACAGGACAATGTGGTTTTGACACACAAAGGCTTAACTCTAAACCTGCTCAAAGCAGAAATCAGTTACCAAGGACAGAGAAAATCTCTTACTAAAAATGAAATGGGGATTTTGCGTCTGCTCATGGTAAACAAGGGAAATATCATTCCTCGTGATGCCATTATTGATGAACTCTGGCAGAGTGAGCAATTCATAGACGAAAATACTTTGAATGTGAATATCGTTCGTCTGCGGAAAACATTGGCTGAGATCGGTTTACCTGACTATTTGGAAACGAAGCGTGGCTTGGGGTATTGCGTATGAGATTATCAGAGTATCTTTT
>CAYMWT010000194.1:0-4013 GCA_964394055.1 uncultured Oscillospiraceae bacterium | reverse complement strand
TGCTGGTGTCGGCACTCCTGCTGTTTGGCCTGCTTTGGCTAATTGAAACCCCTGCTACTTTTATTCTGTTTGCCGAAACGATCCTTATGGCAGCGTATATTTCCGCTTTGGTATATGATTTTTTCCGCAAACGAAGTTATTATAATCTACTTCTGAAAATGACGGAACAGATGGAAGAAAAGTCGCTTTTGGGTGAACTTTTGACACAGCCTCATTTTTTGGAAGGTCAAATTTTAGTGGATATTTTGCGGCGCTGCAATAAATACCAGAACGATCAGATTTCTAATGCAAAACAAGCAAGTCGGGAATACCGGGAGTACATTGATTCATGGATACACGAGATCAAGACCCCTATTACCTCTGCACGCCTGATGATAGAAAACGAAAAAAATCCCACTACGCTACGCATCGACGATGAACTCCGCAAAATTGATACCTATGTGGAACAGGTGCTATACTATGCCCGCAGTACGGATGTGGAAAAGGATTTCAAGGTGGAAAAAACCACACTGCAATCTTTAGTTCATGCTGCGTTAAAGACATATTCCAAGCCTCTGATCCAAGCAGGCGGAAAACCAGTGCTGAATGGTCTGGACATTCCTATTGTTGCCGATAGCAAGAGTTGCACATTTGTAATCGGACAAATCATATCCAACGCGATCAAATATCGTAAAGACAATTTGCAAATTGAATTTTCTACCAAAACAGATAAAAATAATATATCCCTTTTTATTTCGGATAATGGAATTGGAATTTCTGCTGCGGATTTACCACGCGTGTTTGACAAAGGCTTCACTGGAGAAAACGGACGCCGCTATTCCAAGTCAACCGGGATTGGGCTGTATTTGAGTCAAAAGCTGTGTAAAAAAATGAATATTGTGCTTTCCGTTTCCAGTGATCCCGGACAAGGGACTACCGTAACTATGGTATTTCCTACGGAGAGCTATTTGAAAGAGGCGGGGCTGTAAAACCTCGCTTTTTTCAACCTTACATTCTGGTAAGGTAAATGTAATCTAACTTAATGGCACAGAAGAAGCCCCTATGGTAGAGTAAAAATACAAAAGCAAAATGCTTTTGAGAAAGGAGTCTTATAATCAATGGACGACACAATTTTACGGGTGGATGACATCCAAAAATTTTACGGCAACAAGGGCAACCTGACAAAAGCCGTCGATCATATTTCTTTCTCTGTGCGTAAAGGTGAGTTTCTCGGTATTATGGGTTCTTCCGGCTCCGGGAAAACCACTTTGCTGAACTGCATCTCTACGATTGATACCGTTACCAGCGGCCATATTTATGTGGAGGGAAAGGACATTACGACGCTTCACGGATCACAGCTTGCAGACTTTCGCGGAAAAAAGCTGGGATTTATCTTTCAGGACTTCAATCTACTGGATACTCTGACAGCCTATGAAAATATCTCTCTGGCCTTGTCTATCGCAGGAACCAAACCCAGCGAGATTCAAAAATGTGTCCCGCAGATTGCAAAGGCGCTGAACATTCAGGAAGTATTGAACAAATATCCCTATCAGATGTCCGGCGGCCAACAGCAGCGGGTAGCCGCTGCAAGAGCAATGGTAACAAATCCAGCAATCGTACTGGCTGATGAACCTACCGGCGCTCTTGATTCCAATTCCTCGCGGATGCTGTTGACGATGCTGACGGAATTGAACGAACAGCTTGCGGCAACAATCCTAATGGTAACGCATGATGCTTTTTCCGCCAGCTATTGCCATCGCATTTTGTTTATCAAAGACGGGCAGGTGTTCAATGAGCTGCACCGAGGGACGGACACACGCAAGGACTTTTTTGCAAAAATTCTGGAAGTGGTTTCTGTCTTGGGAGGTGAGCAAAATGACCTCATTTAAGCTGATCTTCCGAAATGTTCATAAGAACATCCGGGACTATCTGATTTATTTCCTTACATTGACGCTTTCGGTCAGTCTGTTTTATGCCTTCAACTCAATTTCCGATCAGTCAGCTTTTTCCGATATGGGAATAACCGGTTCGCTCTTATACGACCAACTCGGCATACTGTTGTCGGCACTTTCTGTTGTCATTGCGGTAGTATTGGCTTTTCTGATTATCTATGCCAACCAGTTTCTTTTGAAACGCCGCAAAAAAGAATTGGGCGTATATATGGTGCTCGGCATGAAAAAAGGACGCATTTCCCGACTGTTCGCCGGTGAAACCCTTTGTGTTGGTGTCATTGCTTTGGTTTCAGGTTTGGTTCTTGGGTTTCTCTTTTCGCAAGGACTTTCTTTGGTTGCATTAAAACTCTTTGCGATTGAATTGGATAAATTTCAAATCGTATTTTCTGCTGGAGCATTTCGACAGACGGTGCTTTGTTTTGCAATCATCTTCTTTATCGTAATGCTTTTCAATGTGTGGTCTGTAACCAATGTCAAATTGATTGACTTATTGACGGCCAGCAGAAAAAACGAAAGCATAAAAGCAGAAAATCGTGTTTTGCCGATCTGTCTGTTTGTGCTTTCCCTGATCTGCATAGGGATTTCCGCTGTGCTGTTCAACAAAAACGGAATACTGCCATCTCGTGAAAATATGTCTTTTCAAATTGCGGGAGCAGCTTTGGTTGTTGGAACTTTTCTGTTGTTCAACTCATTATCCACTGTTTTCATCCAAGTGGTAAGAGCCGGTAAAGGGTTTTATCTGAAAGGTTTGAACACATTCCTTGTACGCCAAATCGGAAGTAAAATTCGCACGAATTATCTTGTGGTGACGATTGTTTGTGGCCTGCTGACCATTACCATCTGTGCTGTATCTATTGGGGCAAGCACAGCTCTTGCAATGAATGAATTGTCAAAAGCTGCAACCCCCTATGATTTGAATGTACTTTCCAATGTTTCCACTGATGGAGACAGCAACATTTCCGAGTATCTTGCCACACATGATGTTGCAATGCGTGATTACGCCGAAAACATGGAGCAAATCAGCATTTATGAGGCCGATATGACCTATGCAGAGCTATTTGAAGGTCAGAATGTCGAGCTGTGGCCTATTGATGAGGAAGTTCCCAATAGCAAAGTTGCCGTAATTCCCGTTTCGGACTTCAATCGTGCTTTGGCTATGCAGGGCAAAGAGCCAATCACGCTGAACGATGACCAATACTTGTTAAATTGTAATTACACTGGGACATATCGATATGTTTCTCTGGCCTTACAAAATCATTTGGAAATCACAATAGGCGGAACAACCTTACTGCGTGCATCCGATGAAGTTTTGCAAGAAACATATTTTATGACTTCTGTTGGAAACAATGATCGCGGAACAATCATTGTCCCGGATCATGTAGTGGCTGGCCTCGAAAAAGACGTTAATGTGCTTTTGGTACAATATAAGCCGGATGCGGATTCTAATGAAATCCTGCAAAAGATGATCCCTATTGGATTGGACGAAGCGCATGGCTATCGGTACGCAGAAAAGAACATGATGTATGAAATGTTCTACGGCCTCAATGCTTTGGTGAGTTTCCTTTGTTGTTATATCGGCTTAATCTTTTTGCTGATCTGTGCTGCTCTTTTGGCACTAAAACAGCTCACAGAAACGACGGACAATATTTACCGATATGGATTGCTGCAAAAGTTGGGAGCCAAGCGCAAGCAAATTAACCGCACACTTTTTACGCAGACGGCTGTGTTTTTTGCAATTCCGTTGACTGTTGCCGGAATATACTCGGCTTTCTTAATCGGCAAAGCAATGACTATCGTTGAGGAATTTATGAATATCCATATTTCTACAAATATCGGTTTGACAATTATTCTTTTCCTCATTGTTTACGGGAGTTATTTCATTGCGACTTATCTATCTTGCAAGAGCATTGTTACAGAGCAAAAGAAATCGGAGGTGTAAATCATGTTACCTGAAAATGTAAAATGGGATGCCGTGTTCCAAAGCATCGTAGACACATGGCTCCCTTTGATTGGCGTGGTTGCAGCAATCGTCGTGATTGCTATAATTGTTCATGTGGTTAGGAAAAAAAGAAAATAAAGAAA
>CAYMWT010000193.1:4664-4958 GCA_964394055.1 uncultured Oscillospiraceae bacterium | reverse complement strand
CCGAGCAGAAACACTGGGGGGTGGCCCGGAAGATGATGGGATTCTTGCAGCGCCAGCAGTGGGGATAGGAGTGGGTGATTTCCTCGGATGCGAAGAGCATACCGCTTTCCTTCATATCCGCCAGAATGATGGGGTTGCTTTCGTCAGTCTTCATCCCAGCGTATTTTCCGGCATAGTCGGTGTGGCGGCCCCGGTCGTCTACAGGCACCACCAGGTCCATGCCGTAGCGCATGCAGGTCATGTAGTCGTCCGCGCCGAAGCCCGGGGCGGTGTGGACACAGCCGGTACCGGAGT
>CAYMWT010000193.1:0-4654 GCA_964394055.1 uncultured Oscillospiraceae bacterium | reverse complement strand
CCAGCATATTCTCAAAGAAGGCGCCGGGGTAGGTGGCCAGCACCTCATAGTTCTGGAAACCGCCCATGGCCATGACCTTATCCATCAGGGCCTGGGCCATAATATAGGTCTCGCCGTTGTCGGCCTTCACCAGGACGTAGAGCTCCCGGGGATGGAGGCAGATACCCATGTTGCCGGGGAGTGTCCAGATGGTGGTGGTCCAGATGACGAAGTAGGTCTTGCTCAGATCAAACTGGCTGAGCTTGCCCAGATCGTCCTTTACAGGGAACTTGACGTAGACAGAGGTACAGGGATCGTCCTGGTACTCGATCTCGGCTTCCGCCAGAGCGGTCTCGTCCTTGGGGCACCAGTATACAGGCTTCAGGCCCTTGTAGATGTAGCCCTTCTGATACATGGCGCCGAAGATCTTCACTTCCTCGGCCTCAAACCGCTTGTCCATGGTGCGATAGGGATGCTCCCAGTCGCCAACCACGCCCAGACGCTTGAAGCTGGCCATCTGCCGCTGGATATAGCTTTCCGCGAAGGCCTCGCAGGCGGAGCGGAATTCGGGAATGGGCATGGCCTTGTGGTTTAATTTGTTCTTCTTGATGATGGCGGACTCAATGGGCATACCGTGGTTGTCCCAGCCGGGAACATAAGGGGTGTAATAGCCCATCATGGCGTGGCTGCGGGTGATGAAGTCCTTCAGGCACTTGTTCATAGCGGTGCCCATGTGGATGTCGCCGTTAGAGAAGGGAGGGCCGTCATGGAGCACGAACCGGGGAAGATCCTTGTTCTTCTCCAGCATGGCGTTGTACAGATCCGCTTCCTCCCAGTTTTTCAGCATCCCAGGCTCCCGGGCAGGCAGACCTGCCTTCATGGGGAAGGATGTCTTCGGGGTGATGATGGTGTTTTTATAATCCATGGATAATCTAACCTCCAATTATAATACGAAATAAAAAGTGCCTTTGTCTCCTGCAATAAGAGACAAAGGCACATTGAAACCTCTGCGGTACCACTCTTGTTCCGGCGAATGCCGACACTCGAAAGCCTGTATCGGGGCTTACCCGGCACTGCCTACTGCGCCTTTGGGCGGTTCGGAGCGCTGCTCGGAGGTGATAAAGAGAAGGGCCGACCTGCTGCCTTGCACCGTTCCGGCAGCTCTCTGAAGGCGGTTTTCTTCTCCCCGTGTCCTCGTCACGGCATTGGGAATATAAAAGGAACGTTACCGGTTCTTGGGATCGTAGTTCCGGCCAAACTGAAGATTCAGGCTGGCAAACTTGCTGGTGGTGGATTCGTTGGCAGTGGGATGCTTGGGAGCAGCCTTAGGGGCATGATCCACAGTGGTGCCAACAATGGCTTCCACGTTCTGGGCAATCTGATCCGCCACATCCTCGGCAGGGGTAGCCTGGGGAGCGGGGGCAGGAGCGGCAGCCTTTACAGGTGCGGGAGCGGGAGCAGCGGGAGCGTTGGCGCTCTTGATCCGCTCCAGGGCCTGGATGCAGGTTTGCAGCTGATCCTGAAGCTCCGCGATCTTGGTGGAAGCGGTCTGACGGGCGTTTTCCACACGGGCATTCTCGGCGGCAACCAGAGCATCGGTGTCCGCGGCGGAGAAGGCAGGAGCCGCAGGAGTAGCAGTCTTGGCGGCAGCAGCGGCGCTGGCATCGCTGAGCATCTTGTTGCACTTGGCCTCGGCTTCCATCACCATCTTGTCACAGGTCTTCTGGGCATTGACCACAGCCTCCTTCATAGAGGCCTCGTTCTTGCGGTATTCTTCCAGCTTGCCTACCAGAACCCGCATTTTGCTCTTGAGCAGCGCGTTTTCCTTATACAGGGTAACATAGTCCTCGGTCAGAGGCTCCAGAAATTCATCGACCTGCTGCATGTCGTAGCCGCCGAAGGTAGATCTGCCGAAAGAAATCTGATCAATTTGCTGGGGAGTAAACATAGCGTAATTTCCTTCCTATCTGTAAAAATTTCCATCAGCATCCCCGGCAGGAGCCGGGATGCGAAAAGTCAGAAAATGGGACAGCAAGGGGCGAAGGGGCTTAGACGTAGCTCTCCACCTCAGCCTGAAGGGTTTCCAGGTCACCCACAATGTCCATATTGTGGGGGCAGAACAGATACGCGGACTGGGCGATCTTCTTCACATCGCCGTCCAGAGCGTATACACAGCCGGACAGGAAGTCCACCACACGGCGGGCCATAGCCTTATCCACGTTTTCCATATTCACAATGACGGCCTTGTGAGACCGCAGATCGTCAGCGGCCTTGGAGGTGTCGTTGAAGCTGCCCGGACGGAACAGCACCACTTCCTGCTTGCTGGCAGAGCTGGTGTTCATGTTCAGAACCTGGCCGGAGAAGCCGGTAGCGGGAGTGGTGGTACCCGTGGTAATGCCGCCAAAGCCGTAATTATCCTCTTCCGGTTCTTCCTCCTCTACGGGATCGGGAGCAGGAGCCCGGCGGGGAGCGCGGCGGCTGGGAGCCGGAGCGGGTTCTTCCTCATATTCGTCGAGGTATTCTTCGTCCTCATCGTAATCATCGTAATCGCTGTCGGAATAGGGCTGGGCAAATTTCTTCACGTTATCCCATAAACTCATTCTGTCTTTCCTCCTAATATATGTTCACATCAGTTTGATGGATTCGTGGCATAGTTTCGTTCGCCGAAAATGGCGGTACCAATGCGCACCATGGTACTGCCACAGGCGATTGCGTCCAGATAATCCCCGGACATGCCCATGGATAAACAGTCCACCTCGACATTATCCTCTATTTTGTTCGTGATGTCAACACTTAATTGGAACATTTTTTGAAAAAACTTTCGATTTTCTCCCGAATTATGCGAAATTGGAGGAATTGCCATGAGACCCCTGATACAAATGTTTGAATATTGTACAGATTTTTCCACCATTGGAAGAATCTCCTCGGGGGAAAACCCGGACTTGCTTTCCTCCATACCCACGTTGACCTCCAGGAGAATGTCCTGGACGATTCCCAGATGCTTTGCCTCCCGGTCAATGGCCTCCAGCAGCCGCAGAGAGTCTACGCTCTGGATCAGATCCACCTTGCCCACCACCTGACGAACCTTGTTGGTTTGCAGGTGGCCGATAAAGTGAACGGGAGCGCCGTCGTAGGCGTTCTGACGGAGCTTCTCCGTCAGCTCCTGCACCCGGTTTTCTCCGCAGCAGTCCACACCGGCCCGAATCGCCTGGTGGACAGCGTCGGCGTCATTCATTTTGGTGGCGGCACAGAGCTTGATTTCCCCGGGATCCCGGCCGCAGGCAATGGCGGCCTCTGCAATCTCCGCCCGGATCCGGGCTACATTTTCAGCGATGGACATGGGAAAAGCCTTCTTTCTCTATGTAGAAATGGGAATTACGATGAGGACGGACAAACGGGCGGCGGAGAAAAATGCTCCGTCGCCCGTTCGCGTTACGCAGTGACTGCTGCGGCTTTCAGCGGCTTCATGGGGGCCAGGGTGGAGATGGCATGCTTGTAGATCATCTGCTGCTTGCCGTCAGACACCAGAACCACCACAAAGCTGTCAAAGCCGGTGATGATTCCCCGGAGCTGGAAGCCGTTCATCAGGAAAAGGGTGACCGGAACCTTGTCCCGGCGAACCTCCTTCAAAATGGCATCCTGTAAATTTGCTGCTTCAGACATATGTAAACCTTCTTTCTTTGAGATGCACATATGTTAGCAGATTTTAGTTGTCAAATTCCCGAAGAACCTGTCGGGCACAGGCAAAAATTTCTTCCTCTCCCATTTGGGACGTGCGGATCAGCCAGTGGATGGCCCCGTTCCGGCGAAACCAGGTCAGCTGCCGCTTGGCATAGTGCCGGGAGGACTTGCGCACCTCTCCGGCGGCATAGCCCATGTCTCCCTGTCCGTTGAGGGCATTGACAAATTCCTTGTAGCCGATGGCCTGCATGGCGGTGCATTTGGGCGGGATGCCCCTGGCGAGAAGAGACTTGATCTCTTCCACCAGCCCTTGCTCCAGCATTTTATCCACCCGCAGATCAATGCGGCGGTACAGCTCGCTGCGGTCGGAAAAGTCAAGGCCCAGCCACAGCGGCTGATACCTGGAGGGCAGAGCCTGGGTGCGGCGGTTGTGCGCGGTGATGGTTTCTCCGGTTTCCAGGTAGACCTCCAAGGCCCGGATGATTCGCTTCTGATCAGAGGGATGAAGCCGGACAGCGGCGTCGGGATCGACGGCGTTCAGCTGAGACAGCAGAGGCTCGATGCCCTCCCGCTCAGCCTGGGCTTCCAGAGCCTCCCGGACGCCAGTGGAGGGGAATGGGGCGAAGGCGTTGCCCCGAATGAGAGCGTCCATGTAAAGACCGGTGCCGCCGCAGATGATGGCGGTTTTGCCCCGGGCCAGAATGTCGTCCAGAATGGGGGTGGCCATTTCACAGTAGCGGCTGACGGAAAAGTCTTCATCCGGCTCCGCTACATCGATCATATGATGGGGGATCCCCTGCATTTCCTCCGCGGTGGGCTTGGCGGTACCGATGTCCATGCCCCTGTAGACCTGCATGGAGTCGCAGGAGATGACCTCACCGTCCAGCTCCTGGGCAAGGGATACGGCGAGAGACGTCTTCCCGGAGGCGGTGGGGCCGGCAATACAGATAATTGGATTCATAAATACCTCCGTCTCAGGTGCGTTTAAACTGCT
>CAYMWT010000192.1:0-4973 GCA_964394055.1 uncultured Oscillospiraceae bacterium | reverse complement strand
TGGGCAGCTACGCCATCGACCTGCGGGCCATGACCCAGGCCAGAGGCTCCTTCACTCTGGATTTCGTCCGGTATGAGGAAGTGCCCAAGGCCAACCAGGCAAAGATCATTGCCGAATCCAAGGAAAACGAGTAAGCTGTTACAAAGATGTCCCGCACACGGAAACGTGTGCGGGATTTTCGTCCGCTGTCAGGCAGCGAATCCTTTGCCAAATAGCATAAGACACCACACGTCCCCTCTGGGAGGTGTGGTGTCTTTTCGCTTTTCAGTGGATATCCTTCCTGATGTACTTTATATAGGCAGCCGCCACTCCGATCCCCGCAAGGCCCATGCCAATGAGAACCTTCTCCCCATCCAGGCATTGCTCCGACACGATCTCCGCCGCCTCGGTATAGCCATAGGGCGTCAGGTACTTGAGCAGCTCCAGATCCTCGGAGAGATTTGCCAGCAGGTTCATGAAGTAGGTACCGATGGCAAGCCCCAGGCCGATTCCCACGCTGCTCCGGCGCAGAAAGGCGGACAGGCCAAAGCATACACACACAAGCTCCACCTGCATCAGAAGGAAGGCCAGGTGCATCAGCCCCACCTCCCGCCATGGGATCTCCTCCCCAATGACAGCCATGGAGCCAAGGGAAAGAAGCAGCACCAATGCGTTGAGGAGCAATACCTGAATCAGCAGCGCCGCCAGCTTTTCCGTCAATACCCGGCTGCGCCGGATGGGGTGGGTCAGCAGGAATTCCGCGGTGTGATCCCGTTCCTCCTTGCTCAGAGCGGCAATGCCGATCATGGCCGCGAACAGACCGCCGCCGATGCCAACCACGTTGCCGCACTCGATCCCATAAAACCCGATGAGCGTGCCGAAATTCAGCCGATCCATGCCGAAGGCTGCGGTGAAGGCGCCCATGGAGGCGAAGGCCTCCGACATGTCCTCCGCCTGGGTTTTCATCTGGGGAAACAGCAGTACGCATACCACCATGAAGAAGCCAATGGCTCCCGTCCAGATGGCAAGGTTTTTCCAGCCCTGCCGCAGTTCCTGTTTGACAATGGTCATAGCTTTTCCCCTCCCTCCGAATAGTAGTGGAGGAACACTTCCTCCAGATCCGGCTCGGAAATGGTAAGATCCTCCACCGCTCCCTGGGCAAGCCGGGTCAGCAGTTCCTTCATTTCCCCGCTGTACAGGAAGCTTACGCTGTCCTCCCGGCGGCTCAGATCCCGGATGCCGGTAAGCCCGGTTTCGTCGAACCGGCCCCGCAGGGTGACCCGTCGGGCATTGGTTCTGGACAGATTTTCCACGCTGTCACAGGCAATGATCCTGCCCTCCCGCAAAATGGCCGCCCGGTTGCAGCTGCGCTGAACCTCGGAGAGAATGTGGGTGGAGAGGAACACAGTGGTACCCTGGGCGTTCCGCTCCTTCAGGATTGCAAAAAATTCCCGCTGCATCAGCGGATCCAGCCCGCTGGTGGGCTCGTCCAGAATCAGCAGCTCCGGGTCATGCTGCAAGGCGCAGACTATGCCCAGCTTCTTCCGGTTGCCGAAGGACAGCTCCTCTACCTTCCGGCTCTCGTCCAGCCGGAGACGCTCGCATAGGGCTTTCGCCTCTTTGGTACAGTTTCGTTTTCTCAGATCCGCGGAGAGCTTCAGTACCTCCCGTACCCGCATTCCCGGGTAAAACACCGCCTCCGAGGGCAGATACCCTGTCCACCGAAGGACGGCTTCCCTGTCCTTTGTCACGGAAAACCCCAGCACCTTCGCCTGTCCGGAGGTTGGGTGAAGCAGTCCCAGCAGGGTGCGGATGGTGGTAGACTTTCCCGCGCCGTTGGGGCCAATAAAGCCGAAGAAATCCCCCTGGGAAACGGTCAGGTTCAGGTTGGTGATCCCCCGGTGTTTTCCGTAATTCTTGGTCAAGTTTTCTGTTTGAATGGCCTGCATATCATTCCACCTCTCCTTCCGGTTTCCGCTGGTATACGGACTTCCAGAATTCCACCATGCGGTAAAAGCTCTCTTCCATGGCCTTCATGTCCACATCTCCCCGCTGGGTCAGCTCCCACAGGTATCCTTCCGAGGCCCAATACATATCCTGATACATCATTCGGATATCCAGCCCCGGGATGAACTGTTCCGGATCCAGGTTCATAAGGGTGCTGTCCGCCTTGAAGTTAAAGTATTTGTGATAGCTTTCCTGGACGGCGGCGCAGACCTCCGGATCCTTTTCATAAAAGGCCCGGATGGTAAACATGGCCATATGGGGGCACTGGCGGATGATGGACACCTTGGCCCGAACCCCTCGCAGCATACTTTCGAAAAGGTCTTCCCCGCCATAGCAGCCGTATTCCTCCATGGCCCGAATGGTGACCCGGGCGCAGTTGTCCCAGAGATACAGGTACAGCTCCTTTTTGTTGCGGAAGTAGTGGAACAGCAGTCCCTTGCTGATGCCTGCCTCCGCGGCAATCTCGCTCATGGGGCTTTTCCTGTAGCTGTTCTGGGAAAACACCCGGTATCCCGCGTTTAAAATAGCCTGCTGCCTCTCCTCCGGCAGATCAAAAAACTTGTCGTTCATGGCGTTACCTCCGTTTACCGCTTCGGTCAATATCCATTATACACCATTGACCGTTTTTGAGAAGACCCTCCCTTTCTTTTTTGTATAAAACAGCGATATTCTCTTTCTTGACAAGAGACACCCTTCTGTTGTATAATAAATTCAGTAAAGTAATATCGATTGAAAATCATCGATATAAAAGAAAGGAGCGCATGGTCACGCTTCCGGCCGTGCGGCAAACGCCATGAACATTGTACAAATTCTGGAAACCATCATGCTGGTCTGCTTCGGCTTTTCCTGGCCCATCAATCTGGTGAAAAATTACCGGATGCGCAGTGCCAAAAATATAAGCCTGTCCTTCCTGCTGCTGATCTGGTTCGGCTATGTGGTAGGTGTGGCAGCAAAGCTGATCGCTCTTTACAGCCCTCAGTATCCCGATCCCTCCTGGTATCTGCTGACCATTTATATCATTAACCTTGTGATGCTGTGTGCCAATATTGCCGTCTATTTCCGCAATGCCCATCTGGATACGCTTGCGGAGAAGAAATAATTCCTGTATCATTCACACTGGCAGCTTCCGGAGCCTGTTTCCGGGTTTCAGGCTGCCCCTAAAAAAGGAGTAATGACTATGAGCAAGATCACCGTAATCGGCGCGGGAAGCGTCGGCGCAACCGTTGCCAACGACCTGATGATTCAGGGCATTGCCTCAGAGATCCTTCTGATCGATGTGAACCAGGAAAAGGCCTTCGGAGAGGCCATGGACATTTACCAGGGCGCTCCCTTCTGCTCCCCGGCGGTTGTCCACTCCGGGGACTACAGCGATGCCGCGGATTCCGACATCGTGATCATCACCTCCGGGGTTCCCAGAAAGGTGGGGCAGTCCCGGCTGGAGCTGGCCCAGACCAATGTGGACATTCTCAAGGAAATTGCCCTCCGGATCGTTCCCGTGGCTCCCAGGGCCAACTACGTCATTGTGTCCAACCCGGTGGATGTGCTGACCTATGTGTTCTGCAAAATCTCCGGTCTGCCGGAAAACCAGATCATCGGTTCCGGCACCATTCTGGACACCAGCCGCTTGCAGTCCGAGCTGGCCAAGCGCTTCCGCATCAACCCCAAGAACGTCCACGCCCATGTCTACGGCGAACATGGGGATTCCTCCTTCGTGCCCTGGTCCCTGGTGCATATCGCCAACAACCACATCGACTCCTATCGCTACAACTCCCCCGACCATGACCGGATCGACTGGAGCCAGGACTACCACGAGGTGGAGCAGTATGTAAAAACCTCCGGTGCCCAGGTGATCAAGGCCAAGGGCGCCACCTACTACGCCGTGGCCATGTCTGTGTGCCACCTTTGCAAATGCCTGCAAAGCTCCGCCGGCACAGCGCTGACGGTGTCCACCATGATGCACGGAGAGTACGGCATCTCCGACGTGTGCCTGTCCACCCTGAATCTGGTGGATGACCACGGCGTCCGGGGCAAGATCATGAATCACCTGACCGACGGAGAGGTGGATAAGCTTCGCATCAGCGCCAACAAGCTGAAGGAAATCATTGGGGGATTGGAGATTTGAGTATGGATTATCGGATTGAACATGATTCCATGGGCGAGATACAGGTGCCCGCCGATAAATATTGGGCAGCCCAGACCCAGCGCTCCCATATGAATTTCCCCATTGGGGTAGGCATCGAGACCATGCCCCGGGAGATCACCCATGCCTTCGGCATCCTGAAAAAGGCAGCCGCCATGGCAAACCACGATCTGAAGCCGGAAAAAATGACGGAGGAAAAGCTCCACGCCATTTCCGCCGCCTGTGATGAGGTGATCTCCGGAACGCTCAACGGTCACTTCCCTCTGGTGGTCTGGCAGACCGGTTCCGGCACCCAGTCCAACATGAATGCCAACGAGGTCATTGCCAATCGAGGCAACGAAATTGTGGGAAAGAAGCTGCTCCACCCCAACGACGATATCAACATGTCCCAGTCCTCCAACGATACCTTCCCCACGGCCATGCACATCGCCGCGGTAACGGCCATCGAGGACAGGGTGATCCCCGCCATTGACCACCTGGTGGAGACCTTCCTCCGGTTGGAAAAGGAGAACGAGGGCATTGTCAAATCCGGCCGAACCCACCTTCAGGACGCCACTCCCATCGCCTTCTCCCAGGAGATCTCCGGCTGGCGCAGCAGCCTACAGCGGGACAAGGAAATGCTTCTGCTGTCCCTGCCGGTGCTGAAGGAGCTGGCCCTGGGCGGCACCGCGGTGGGCACCGGGCTGAACGCCCCCAAGGGCTTTGATAAAAAGGTTGCCCAGGCAGTGTCCCAGCTCACCGGCAAGGACTTCACCACCGCTCCCAACAAGTTCCACGCCCTCACCAGCAAGGACGAGCTGGTCTTTGCCCATGGGGCGCTGAAGGCCCTGGCCGCCGACTTGATGAA
>CAYMWT010000191.1:0-4979 GCA_964394055.1 uncultured Oscillospiraceae bacterium | reverse complement strand
GGAAAATCAAAGAACTGTTCGGAAAAACCGCCGACAAACGGCTCCTGAATGTGGGCATCGGAGCTGCTACCACGGCCCTGATCCAAAGCTCCGGCGTGACCACGGTGCTGATTGTGGGCTTTGTCAATGTGGGGGTAATCAGCCTCTATCAGGCTACAGCCATGATCATGGGCGCTAACATCGGTACTACCATCACCGCCCAGATTGCAGCCCTGAGTGCGTTCCCCATTACCACCTATATTCAGCTCCTGGTCTTTATCGGAATCATGATGAGCATGGTCTGCAAAAAGGACGAGGTGAAAAAGACAGGTATGATCCTGGCCGGACTGGGTCTGGTTTTTGTGGGACTGTCCCTGATGTCAAGCTCCATTAAATCCAGTCAGGACGCCGTTCAGGTTCTCTTCGAGTCGGTGACCAATCCGGTTCTGCTTCTGCTCATCGGTGTGTTTCTGACGGCTCTGGTGCAGTCCAGTTCCGCAACCACTTCCATTATCATCGCCATGTCGGTGGCCGGGCTTACCATCGGTACCGGTGGAAATGAGATGCTGTATGTGATCCTGGGCACCAACATCGGTTCCTGCGTCACCGCCTTGATGTCCTCCTTCACAGCGGGAACCAATGCCCGGCGGGCTGGCCTGATCCATCTTATGTTCAACACCATCGGCTCAGCGATCTTCTTCGTGATATTGCTGTGCTGGCCGGATTTTATGGAAATGACCTTCCGCCGGTGGTTTCCCACGGCTGCAACCCAAATCGCTATGTTCCACACCTTCTTTAATGTGGTCTGTACCATCCTGTTTTTGCCGCTGAGCGGCCTCTTTGTAAAGGCCTCCCAAAGGTTAATTCCAGAGCGGGCGGCCAAGGCCCCGGTAACCTATCTGGACGAGCGTATGCTGGCTTCGCCGTCTCTCGCCATTTCCCAGTTGGAAAAGGAGCTGATTCGGCTGTCGGACACCGCTATGGATGCCTTCCGCACCGGCTACCGCTCCTTTGAAAAGAAGGACAAATCGCTTATTGAATCTACCCACCAACGGATTGAAGAGGCCAATGAAATCTGCCAGGGAATGGTTGACTACCTGATCCATTTATCCGCAAAGAATAGGCTCACGGAGGATCGGCGAATCTCTGACCTTCACAGCAATGTGGGCGACATCATGCGTATCGCGGAAATCGCGGACAACTTTACTAAGTATACCCAGAAGCGTATCAGCCAGAACCTGGAGTTCTCCGATGGGGTTCAGGAGGAACTGAGGGGTATGGTGGAGCAGGTGGAAGAACAATACCGTCTCACCAAGCGGCTGATTGAGGAGAAGGATCCCCAGCTCATTTCTCAGATCGACCAGGTAGAGGAGCAGGTGGACGGCATGCGCAAGCGCCTCATCGACAACCATATCCAGCGGCTGAATCGAAAAGAATGCAAGGCCGAATCCAGCGGTGTGTTCATCAATATGGTCTCCAACCTGGAACGTATGGGAGATCATCTGACATACATTGCGCATACCATAGACTGAGAGGAGTGTTTTCTTGATGATCACATCTGTTCTGCTGTTTGCCGTTGGTCTGGTACTGCTCATCAAGGGCGGAGACTGGTTTGTGGATGGCGCCACCGGCATCGCCCGCCGCTTCCACCTGCCCGACATCATAGTAGGTGCTACGGTTGTCTCCATTGGCACTACCTTGCCGGAGGTCATGGTTTCTGCCACCGGTGCCCTGCAAGGCCAGGGAGCCATGGCCTATGGCAATGCCATTGGCTCCATTATCTGCAATACTTCCCTCATCGCGGCCATTTCCGTAGCCTGCAATCCCGGCCCTGTAAACGTCAAAACCATGAAAATGCCTGTCATTTTCTTCTTCAGCTCCGCTGCCATGTATTGCGTGGCTGCCTATTTGCTGGGGGAGTTTCCCAGATGGATGGGCATTGTCTTGCTGGCAATCTTTGTCGTATACATGGTGATCAACGTACGTCAGGGCCTCAAAAATCCCGAGTCTGTGGAACCCGAAGAAGGTAAAACGGACGGGCAGGAAAAGTCGCTGCTTCAGGACATTTTTTGGCTAGTGGTGGGTGCGGCCCTCATTGCTCTGGGTGCTAACCTTTTGGTGGATCACGGTACCATCATTGCCCAAAAGCTGGGGGTTCCTGAGACTGTCATCGCCCTTACCTTTGTTGCTTTGGGAACCAGCCTGCCGGAGCTTGTTACCACCATTACCTCCCTGCGGAAGGGTCATGCTTCCCTGGGCATTGGAAACGTCATCGGTGCCAATGTATTTAACCTTGTTCTGGTTTCCGGTTTGGCTGTAACCCTGGCTCCTTTTGAAGTCCCTGTGGGGAAAACACTCTTGGGTCACAACGCTTCGCTGGTACTGGACATTCCCTTGATGCTGGTGGTTATGCTGCTGTTAACGGTGCCCGCCCTGACCCGGAAAAAGCTGGCTCGATGGCAGGGTATTACGCTGCTTTCCATTTATGCGGCTTTCTGCCTGTTCCAATTCTTTATCTGATGTGTTTTTTACTGTAAAACCGGCAAGTATGCCCGGCTGGCAGGGAGAAAATTGCCGAAAACAGCGTTCTCTGTGTGACTAATAAGCCGCTGTACCCACGCAATCATGGGTACAGCGGCCTTGTTCGTTCGAGGAGGGGAATCGAATATTCTGCGCAGAGTGCATTTACAAGACCGTAAAACCACAATGATTGGAGTACCGTCTCAAAAATTACCTGGTCATCTTCATTCCTACAGCGGACTTGCTCAAGTCTTGCTTAAATCCATTTCGCATATCCGCTTCCGAAGCGGAAGAATCATCGAGGGGGAAACAGACAACTCATCGATACCCATTCTCAGGAAAGTCTCAGTGAGGGCCTGGTCAGCCCCAAGTTCACCACAGATCCCAACCCAACAGCTGTGTCGGTGTCCGGCATCCACAGTACGCTGAATCATTTTCAGGACGGCGGGATGATGAGGATTATAGAAGCTGTCCAGATTCGGATTCTGGCGGTCAATCGCCAGGGTGTACTGCGTCAAGTCATTTGTGTCGATGGAGAAGAAGTCTACTTCTTCTGCCAATTCATCCGCTATCATGACAGCAGCGGGCGTTTCCACCATAATGCCGATCTCTACATCGGCCACAGCCACACCTTGCGCCTGAAGCTCCGCCCTGCATTGCGCCAGAAGTGCCTTTGCATCACGAACCTCCTGAACAGAAATAATCATGGGGAACATGACCGCTACCCGGCCAAAGGCGCTGGCACGGAGAATCGCCCGGAGCTGCGTTTTGAATATTTCCTTACGGGTCAGGCATATCCGAATGGCGCGGAAACCAAGCGCCGGATTCTCTTCGTGGTCTAAGGCAAAGTAACCTGCCTGCTTATCCGCGCCGATGTCCAGCGTCCGTATGATGACTTTCTTTCGCTCCCGCCTCTGATTGGCCAAAGCAAAGAGCAGCGCAAAATAGCCGATCTCGCTCTCCGGTACAGGATTTCCATAAATCCTTTGCAGGACTGTGCATGCGGAAATCGCAATATGAAACGCCATGGAATATTCTTCCTTGATCTAATCGAGGATGGGATTTGCCAGAGTCAGATTATAACGCATCCTCACATCAAAGGAGACCATATGCTGTGTCAGAGAAAGCAGCAATTCCGGATCGTCTCTGTAGTCCAGCCCGTGGATCTCGTAAATCGCGTCCAGCATGGCTTTTGCGGTTTTTTCCAGAGGCTCTGATTCCGCTGTCCCTATATCATCTGACGGGGTGACGCAGAACACACCTTTGCCCCGGATCAGTACCATAAGACCGGCGATTTCATCCGGATTCTCTTCGCTGCCTGCCCATGCCAGCATATCCCGTCCGATCATACGTGCCGCATCGGCAATGTTTTTACCTGTATTCTCATCCAGCGCTTGTCTGCGTTCCTCAGTAAACTGAACATAGTGATTGTCGTGTAGCCGTTTCGTGGCAATGGAAATATAGGTCAGAAGCCACATAAATGTCTGCTTGGCAAGCGTCAGATTATTCTGTTTGAAGGCGAGGGAGAGGCTGTCTACAATCTTTCGCCTATCGTCCGAAATCCATCTGTTGTGATCCAGCGTGTTCTCTTTTTCCAGCTCACAGTACACCATGCAATTACGGATATTGAATTCATTGCCATGAATACGGACACCGGAACCGGCACGCTGCAAAAGGGTCAAATGGTATTGCTGCAATATCTTTTTGACCTGTTTCATATCTCCCGTCATCGTTGTGCGGGATATATATAGTTCGTCGCACAGATCGTCCAGCTTTAGAAATCCCTCGGCATAGAGGAGCCTGTCCAGAATATAGCTGACTCGTCCATGGGTTGTTGTTGGAATCGAATGCTCGTCCTTATTTATGCTGCTGAGCCAGGCGGAAAATTGATTTTCCTGGGTAATTTGAAACGAGTAGCCTTTTCTGGGTTTGGAAACAATCTGCCCGCCGTGGAGATGAATTTCGCTTTCCAGCCGTTTCAGACGTTCCCGCGCATTTCGTTCACTGATACCCAATTTCTCCGCCAGCTTGGCTGCGGTAAAATCACCGAAAGCGGAAATGGCATTGAGAAGTTGCAGATCCTGTGTGTCCATACAGTTTCTCAGCCCCTTTCCATCAGCTTTTGATTCATCATACCGCATAAAAGGCAGAATAGCAAGCGGTTTGGAACTCAGTCTCAAAAAATACTACTATATGGAGAATAAAATCCGCCGTCAGAAAAGGGCTGCCAGGCGAGCAAAGGAAAACGAAGAATAATATGGAATACAGGGGCCGGACATACGTTCCGGTCTCCTGTAATTCTAATAAAATGCAGGAAAATTCTAATTATAGAAAGTGTTTCTCAGCCTATATGGTGGAGTAATGGGGGCTTAAAAATGTGGCTAAATAAAAAATATCCTGCAAAATAAAAACATTTTGCAGGATATTGGCGGAGGCTGTGAGATTCGAACTCACGGTGGGTATGACCCCATCACTGGTTT
>CAYMWT010000190.1:0-4996 GCA_964394055.1 uncultured Oscillospiraceae bacterium | reverse complement strand
GCTAAAAGCAATGCGAAACAAAAGCAAGAAATAATAATAGATGAGGCATCCAAAAATGCAGATCAAAAAAACGTTGAGGACAATATTTGTCAGATCCAAAAGGCGGGAAAAAATTCAGAACAAATCCAAATTGGGAGAATCCACAGTGCAAAATAAAAAGTATTTACAAAATGCAGGAGAGTATTCAAACCAGTTCCAGGTTGAAAATGCAACTATTATAGATGGAATAACAGAACAGCGGGCAAGAGAAATATTCAGTGAGATGTATACACATACCTGTAAGGAATATACTCAAGAGGCATGTGATAAGGCCCTTGCACGGGTATCATCCTTTGAGAATAATCTCATGGAAAGAGTGATTCGTGTGGAGGGTGCATTAGAGGCTTTTCGTGAACCTGCGTTCCAGTTTTTGCTAAGGAATGCACAAAAAACGGCCGCTGCCACCGAACGTGAAGCAGATTATGAACTACTGTCTGAGCTACTAATGCGCAGGACAAAATCGCCAAAGGACCGTAAAACAAACGCTGGAATTTGTAGAGCTGTCGAGATTGTTGACCAGGTGGACGATGACGCATTATGTGCCCTAACTGTTGCATTTTCACTTTTAAGTGTTACACAAGATTCGGGAAGTTGCACAGATGGATTAGATGTACTCGATAAAATGTTCGAGAATCTGACCTATATGGCTCTACCAGATGGAAGTGACTGGATCAGTCATCTCGACCTATTGGATGCAGTTAGGATGAATCCTATATCAAGTCTGATTAATATGGACAACCTGTTTAGATCACGTTTTGACGGATATATCTGTGCGGGTATTCCTATTAACTCCGAAAGTCATATTAAGGCCAAAGAAGATTTGAGGCATGTGGGAATTAATCCAGCTGTGCTGGTAGAAAATGAACTTCTTCCTGGCTATGTCAGGATTCCAGTAGTAAGCAAGGATAAAATCTACGACCTGAGATTCCAAACAGCATCTGGAAATGAAGTATTTATCGACGATACTAGCAAGATAGTGCAAGTATTGGAACATATATGGGATTTGTACTCAACCGATATAAACTTAATGAACACAGTGCATGATGAGTTCCGAAGGAAATGGCTCAGCTATGATTCCTTACGCAAAGTATACAACTGGTGGAATTCAATACCTGTTGCTTTTACTCCAACGCAAGTTGGGATAGTCTTAGCATGTGCAAATGCCAAGAAATACGACGATACTTTTCCTGATTTATGATTTTATTATGGAGTGAGAAAGATGAGCTACGACTATTCCGAAAACATACTAGTCCAGGAAAGCGCCGGCAACCTGCTCCGGGACGAGCTGGGTTGGGAGGTGGCCTATGCCTATAACACAGAAAAGCTGGGCATAGACGGCACCTTTGGACGGCAAAATTATCGGGAAGTCGTACTCTGGCGGTACTTCCGTTGCTCTGTTATGGGGCTGAACCCATGGCTGACGGAATCTCTCTACCAGGATGCCGTGAAGAAGCTGGAATACCATCTTTCTTTCTCTTCCCTCATCCAAATCAATGAAGAAAAATATGGCTACCTCCGGGACGGGATTCCGGTTTCCGTTAAGAGGCCTGACGGAAAGCAGGAAATCCGGCGTGTCCGGGTATTTGACTTTGAAAATCCTCTGAATAACCACTTTCTGGCTATCAAGGAGCTGAAAATCCATGGAGATCTGTACCGCCGCCGGACGGATATTGTGGGTTTTGTCAATGGCATTCCTCTGCTGTTTGTGGAGCTGAAAAACTTCAATGTGGACGTGCAGGATGCCTATACTAAAAATTACACGGATTATTTGGATACCATCCCCCACCTGTTTTATTACAACGCCTTTCTGATCCTCTCCAACGGGGAGGAAGCCAAGGTCGGCACTCTGGGCAGTAAATATGCTTTTTTCCACGAATGGAAGCGGCTGAAAGAGAACGAAGACGGTTCTGTTGCCCTGGAAACCATGCTGCGGGGCATCTGCGACAAGCATAACCTCATGGATTTGTTTGAGAACTTCATTCTCTTTGACCACTCCGGCGGCCATACAGCCAAAATTCTTGCCCGAAACCACCAGTATCTGGGCGTCAATGAGGCAGTGGAGGTCTACAAGCAGCGAAAGCTCCGGGACGGCAAGCTGGGTGTATTCTGGCATACACAGGGAAGCGGCAAGAGCTATTCCATGCTGTTCCTGGCCCAGAAGATTCGCCGGAAATTTGACGGCTCCCCTACCTTCGTGATCTTGACCGACCGGGATGAGCTGAACAAGCAGATCAGCGATACCTTTGAAAACTGCGGCATGCTGGGCAACGTGAAAGCATCCAAGTACATAGCCCAGAGCGGCGAGGATTTGATCCTGAAACTGCAAAGCAATCCCAGCTTCATCTTCACCCTGATTCAGAAGTTTAACCGGAAGGACTTGCCGCCGATCCTGCCGAACTATGACATTGTCATCATGTCTGACGAGGCTCACCGCAGCCAGAACGGGATCTTTGCGGAGAACATGATGGCTCTGCTGCCGACCGCCTCCCGGATTGGCTTCACCGGGACGCCTCTGTTCTCCAATGATTCCATCACGGAGCGCACCTTCGGCGGATATATTTCCATCTATGACTTTAAGCGGGCGGTAGAGGACGGTGCCACGGTTCCGCTGTACTATGAAAACCGGGGAGAAAAGCTGGGTACGATTAAGAACCCGGAAATCACCCAGGAGATCATGGATGCCATTGAAGCAGCGGATCTGGATGTCAGCCAACAGGAGAAGCTGGAACGGGAATTTGCCAAGGAGATTCATATTTTGACGGCGGAGCCTCGCCTGGACGCCATCGCCAGGGACTTTGTGGAGCACTACACCAACGTGTGGACCTCCGGGAAGGCCATGTTCGTCTGCCTGAATAAGGTAACCTGTGTGCGGATGTACAATCTGGCGCAGAAATACTGGGCGGATAAAACTGCTGAAACAGAAGCTGCTCTGAAGAAAGCAGAATCCCAGCAGGTTTCTCAGGAGCTGGAGCGGAAGCTGCAATGGCTGAAGGAAACGGAAATGGCTGTGGTGATCAGCCAGGAACAGAACGAGGTTCAGGTCTTTAAAAAATGGGGCCTGGATATCCTGCCCCACCGGGCAAAGATGGAAAAGCGGGAGCTGGACAAAGAGTTCAAGGACCCAGGCAATCCGTTCCGCATTGTGTTTGTGTGCGCCATGTGGCTTACCGGCTTTGATGTCAAGAGCCTGTCCTGTCTGTATCTGGACAAGCCCCTGAAAGCCCATACGCTGATGCAGACCATTGCCCGTGCCAACCGGGTTTCCGATGGTAAGAGTAACGGCTTGATTGTCGATTACATCGGTATCGTGAAGGCACTGCGCAAGGCTCTTGCTGACTACACCACAAATGCTTCCGGCCAGGGCAGTGCTGACCCGACCATTGATACAGAGGTGTTGATCGCCAGAGTTGTGGAGCTGATTGGGCAGGCGGATGATTTTCTGCAAGAAAAGGGCTTCTCTTTAGCGGCCCTGGTAGTAGCGACCGGTTTTGTGAAACAGGCACTCATCCGAGCGGGGGCAAACGCTGTCTGTGGCTCCATGGGAGAGAAAAAGAAATTCCAAACCTATGCTTCCGAACTTGCCCGGATGATGAAATATTTGCAGCCCGGCAACTTGAACGAGCAGCAGCTTTCCTACAGAGATGCCATCATGGCAATCGACAAGGAGCTACAGGCGAAGCGGAAGCATGCGGATAACACGGATCTGATGGTTGAAATCAACAAGATCGTCAGTGAAAATCTTACCCTGGAGCCTGTAGCAGAAGGGCTGATGGAATCGAAGCGGTTTGATATTTCCAAAATCGACTTTGATCTGCTGCACCGTGAATTTGCGAGAGCTGCCAATAAAGGATTAATTATCAAAGGCCTGGCGGAACTTGTGGATCAGCGGCTCAAGGGTATGCTCAAAAGCAATCCTGCCCGTGTTGACTATTACGAGCGGTATCAGGGGATTATTGAGCAGTACAACGCAGAGAAAGACCGTTCCGAGATTGAACGTATCTTCGATGAGTTGACGAAGCTTGCCCAAGATCTTTCCCAGGAAGAGAAGCGATACGTCCGTGAGGGCTTTTCCAGCGATGAGGAGCTATCTGTATTCGATTTGCTTTTCAAAGAGGATCTCACGAAGAAGGAAATCGAAACGATCAAGAAAGTATCGGTGGATTTACTGGCAAAAGTGAAGGCAAAAATTGCGGAACTGGACCACTGGACGGACAAGGCGGAAACAAAAGCGATAGTTGACAACCTGATTCGGGATACCCTGTGGAAGGAACTGCCTGAGAGCTATGATGAGCAGAGTGTTTCTGCTTATCGTAAGGAAATATATCAGTATATCTATATGCGGTACAAGGATGTGGCGTAGGGCAATCAATGCTTTCAGTCATCCAGTCATCTATTATATTGGATGTGCGAAGAAGGCGCAGAATAATATTCGCAGAAAGCATCGGGAGAATCCATTACCATTTTGGATTCCCCCGATATTTTCGTTTGGTAGTTCAAAAATCAATTTTAGTCCAGAATAATTGCAAGTATACTTACAATCTTTTTTGATAAAAACTGATTTTTTCAATGGAAACCGGCAAAAAATCAATGACGGCCCTGATTTACACTGTATAATAACATTCCGCAGAATGTCCCTATCCCAACCTGCATAGCTCCCGTATGTACGCAATCACAGCTTCCTTCGGAACCCGCCAATGTCTCCCATTCCGAAAGGCTTTCAGCTGGCCGCCATTGAGTAGATCATACAGAGAGTTCGTACTGATTCTCAGAGCCTCAGCGGCCTCTTCTACGGTCATAATATCCGGGTAGTCTTGCAGCATTCGCCCACCTCCTTAAACCGAGAGCAGCGCATTCCAGTGGGGCATGCGCTCTTTTCGGTTGCACATATCAAAATTTTCTTGATGATTCATTGAAAATGCCTCCTTAATTTGTGATTTACATATATGTTGTTATGTCT
>CAYMWT010000189.1:0-4997 GCA_964394055.1 uncultured Oscillospiraceae bacterium | reverse complement strand
GCCCATCTTGGCCGTGATGGCGGTGTTTTCCATGGTGGCCTACTGGAACGACTGGTTCACCGCCATGATCTACCTGGGCGGCAAGGGTCAACCCCTGCCTCTGGTACTCCGGGGCATCCTGATCAAAAGCTCCGCCAGCGCGGCCCAGGCCAGCCTGATCTCCGGCGGCTACGCCGAGCTGAACAAGCTCACCGAAATGATCAAGTTCTGCTCCATGATTGTAGCAGCGGTTCCTATGCTCATTGTCTATCCCTTCGTGCAGAAGTATTTTGAAAAAGGCTTTATGTCCGGCGCTGTGAAAGGCTGAGGATGTAAAATATAAATGAAAAGGAGAATTCTAATGAAGAAGATCATTACCATGGTACTGGCAATCGTCATGGTTCTTTCCCTGTGCGCCTGCGGCGGGGAAAAGGCTCCTGCCGAGGCCAACACCAACACCGATCAGACCGAGTTCAACGTCGTAACCGGGATCTCCCCCATGTCCGGCGGATATGAGGACAATGTGGTTCTCAATGCCATGCAGGAAAACGCTGGCATCAAGATCACCTGGGACGCCATGAGCGATTCTCTGGCAGAGCAGGTCAACATCCGCATTTCCGGCGGCGAGCTGCCCGATGCGTTCCAGGCGGTTGGCTTCAGCAACTATGATCTGGCCCGCTATGGCAGCGACGGCACCTTCATTGACCTGACCCCCTATCTGACCCCGGAAATCATGCCCAACCTCTGCGCCATCTTCGAGAAGTTCCCCGCTTATAAGGCAGCCATCACCCAGGAGGACGGCGGCATTTACGGCCTGCCCTCCGGCGGCCGTATGGGTACCGCCGCTACCGGCGCCGAGGAGGACTTCGACATCGGCACCATTCCCCAGTTTACCATGATCAACAAGAAGTGGCTGGATGACCTGGGACTGCCCGTTCCCACCACCACCGAGGAGCTCCACGAGGCGCTGGTTGCCTTCGCGGAAAACGATATGTCCGCCAAGATTTACGGCAACGCTGCCGGCACCACCATTCCCATCTCCTGCGGCTACGACCAGTGGTGCTGGGGCCAGGATATCTTCTACGCCGCCTTCGGCTTCACTCCCTGGAGCGATGTCTGCCGTGACCTGCACCTGAAAGCCGACGGCACCGTGGAATTCCAGTCCGCCACCGACGCTTACCGCAAGGCCGTTACCTACTACCATGACTGGATCGAAGAAGGCCTGTTCGACGCGGAGATGTTCTCCCAGGACAGCACTCAGCTGATTTCCAAATGCTCCCAGGGCTATGTTGGCGTAGGCGTTTGGTGGGAGATCAACGAGCTGATGGGACCCTATGCTGAGGACTATGTCTATCTGCCTCCTCTGAAGGGACCGGAAGGGGACTGCGCCATCACCCTGAAGTCCGGCGGCGGCATCACCTCCGGCAACCTGTCCATCACCTCCAAGTGCGAAAGCCCCGCAAACCTGCTGAAGTTCTACGACCAGTGGTACACCGGTGAGAGCGTCATGCAGCTGGAGTACGGCCCCATTGATGTGTTCTACACCGGCAAGGACGACGACGGTATGTGGGTTTCCATCACCGACGAGGAAGCCAGGGAGAAGTACAACAAGTCTTCCGGCGAACTGAAGGCCGTATACGAGGTCTACGGCCCCAAGCTGATCCTGTCTGAATACTATTCCAATGTCTGGCACATGGAAGACCGGGCCTTCGAGCGTCTGGAGGATCTGGAGAACTTCTGGTTCAACTATGTTCCCGACAAGTCCCTGTACCCCGGCGACTGCATCTTCACCAGTGAGGAACTGGATATCATCGATATGTACAAGACCGACTTCGACACCCAGGTCGCCGAGCAGGAGGCTCTGTGGCTGAAGAACGGCGGCCCCACCGATGAGGAGTGGGAAACCTATAAGACCTTCCTGTCTGAAAGCTGCGGCATGGACGAGCTGCTGAAGGTCTATCAGGATGCCTACGACCGCTACGTTGCGGCACAATAACAGCAAAATACGGTGAGCTATGGGGCGGCGGTTATCCGCCGTCCCACAGCCGCATCATGGGAAAGAAGCCATGATGGGCAGAGAGATGGATTTTTCTGTGAAAGCTACGCATTCACAGAAAACATTTATTAAAGTGCCTGCATCTCGCCCCTGCGGGGCAACCGATGCAGATGCACACAAAAATTTTCATGCAATAAAAGCTTTCGTTCATTGTGGTGCGTGGCGGAACGCATGAAAATTTTTTGAAAATCTGTCTCTGTGTCGCACTGACAGAAAGGAGCATCCATTTATGATTAGTAAAAAACTACAACGAGCCAGGGATTTTGAGAGAAAATACGCCCCTTATGTGGCGGAAGAGCTGCCCCGATTCCATGTGACCGGCGGTATTGGCTGGATCAACGATCCCAACGGCTTTGCCCCTTACCAGGGGGAATATCACCTGTTTTTTCAGTATCACCCCTATGATGTGAAATGGGGCCCCATGCACTGGGGCCATGTGAAAACCAGGGATTTTATCCGTTGGGAGCGGCTGCCCATTGCCATGGCTCCGGATACAGAATACGACAAGGACGGCTGCTTCTCCGGCGGCGCGGTGGAAATGCCCGACGGACGGCACCTGCTGATGTACACCGGTGTTCGGAGCCAGCGAAAGCGGAACGGCAAGCTGGAGAGCTTCCAAACCCAGTGCATTGCCATTGGCGATGGCGTGAATTACGAGAAATACGAAGGCAACCCGGTCATTCGTGGGGAAGACCTGCCCGAGGGCGGCGACGTACACGATTTCCGGGATCCCAAGATCTGGCGGGAGAACGGGAAATACTATGCGGTCATTGGCAACCGCACAGAGGATACCAGCGGTTCTGTTCTGCTCTACGAAAGCGAGGACGCCGTTCACTGGAAATTTGTCAATAAGCTGGCATCCTGCCACAACCAGTACGGCAAAATGTGGGAATGCCCGGATTTCTTCTCACTGGACGGCAAGCACGTCCTTTTGACCAGCCCCCAGGAAATGTCCGCTGTAGGCTTGGAATTCCACCCTGGCAACGCCAATATCTGTATCATCGGTACCTTTGACCGGGAACAAAATCATCTCATGCGGGAGAATGTTCAGGCCATCGACTACGGCCTGGATTTCTATGCCCCCCAGACGCTGGAAACCTATGACGGCCGCCGGGTGATGATCGGCTGGATGCAGAACTGGGAAACCTGCGGCAGTCACTTCCAAGGTCAGCGCTTTATGGGTCAGATGACCATTCCCCGTGAGCTGTGCGTCCGCAATGGCAGACTGTGCCAGACCCCGGTACGGGAACTGGAAAACTATCGCAGCACCAAGATCGCCTATCAGAATGTGATGATGACCGGCGAGGTGACTTTGCCGGGTGTCAATGGGCGATTCCTGGATATGACCGTGACCATCCGTCCGGGGAATGAAGCCTCCATGTACCGGTGGTTCAGGATCAATGTGGCACGGGACGGAGAGCACTTCACCTCCCTGCGGTTTAAGCCTGCCACCAATATTATCCGCATTGACCGCACCCAGAGCGGTCTGCCCTGTGACATTGTCAACGTCCGGGAGTTCCCGGTGCACAGCGTCAATGGGGAGCTGAAGCTGCGGCTGATCATGGATCGGTACAGCCTGGAGATTTTTGTAAATGACGGCGAGCAGGCGGCATCCTCTGTGATCTACACCCCGCTGGACGCAAAATCCATCAGCTTCTCCTGTGACGGCACCGTGCTGATGGATGTGGAAAAGTATGATCTGGAGGTATGAGCCATGGAATTTGATGTGGTAGCCCTTGGGGAGCTGTTAATTGACTTTACCCAAAATGGCATCAGCACCCAGGGAAACGCTCTCTTTGAGGCCTGCCCCGGTGGGGCACCCTGCAATGTTCTGGCCATGCTGCGCAAGCTCCATAAATCCTGCGCCTTTGTGGGCAAGGTTGGTCAGGATATGTTTGGCGGGCTGCTGAAAGGTGTGGTGGAGGAAGCCGGCATAAACACCGATGCACTGGTCATGGATGATACCGTTCCCACCACCCTGGCTTTCGTCAAGACCTTTGCAAACGGTGACCGGGATTTCTCCTTCTACCGCAAGCCCGGCGCGGACATGATGCTGACGGAGAAGGAGCTTCCCCTGGAATTGATTGCAAATGCCAGGATCTTTCATTTTGGCACCCTGTCCATGACCCATGAAGGGGTACGCAGGGCAACGGAGAAGGCGGTCATAACCGCAAAAGAGGGCGGCGCTCTGATTTCCTTTGACCCCAACCTCCGGCCTCCCCTGTGGGCGGATCTGGAAGATGCCCGGGAAGCCATTGCCTGGGGTCTGAGTCAGTGCGACATCCTGAAAATTGCGGACAATGAGCTGCTGTTCATGACCGGTGAGGAAGATTTTTATAAGGGTGCGGCCATTTTGCATGAGAAATATCCCAACATTCAGGTGCTGAACGTGACTGCCGGTGCGGAGGGAAGCTACTCCTTCTATGGAGATGAGGAGCCGGTGTTTGTACCCTCTTTCAAGCTGGGCGGCACCATCGAGACCACCGGGGCAGGGGATACCTTCTGTGCCAGTGTGCTGAATTTTATTCTGGAAAACGGCATTGCCAGCCTGACCGCCCAGGATCGGGAAGCCATGCTCCGGTTTGCAAATGCAGCGGCGTATCTGGTGACCACCAGAAAGGGAGCCATCCGCGCCATGCCGGAACGGGAAGAAGTGGAAAAGATTCTGGCAATGTAGGGCTGGTTTTCCTGCATAAGGAAAAAGATGTCTGCCATGACTTGAACCTGAAACGGAATATCTCTCATAGAAACAGAAAATCCGAACACATTCCCAATCGGGAATAGGTTCGGATTTTTTTGTATGATGGACGATACAGGACTCGATTACATTTCGCCTTTGGCATAATTAATGGGTTCGAGTCCCATATCTTAAATACCATACCAAATAAAAAGACCCACCCATAGGGTCAATGTCATTAAGTTAAGAAAAGCTGGACTTCACAGAAATGCGAGGTCCAGTTTT
>CAYMWT010000188.1:1913-5012 GCA_964394055.1 uncultured Oscillospiraceae bacterium | reverse complement strand
TATAGATGGCCATGTTGTCCCGGAGGTAGTCAAAGCCCAGCTCGTTGTTGGTGCAGTAGGTAATATCGGCGGCATAGGCCTTCCGGCGCTCCGCCGGCTCCATGCCGGGAATCACCAGGCCGATACTTAGGCCCATGTACCGGTAGACCTTGCCCATCCATTCAGACTGGTATTTTGCCAGGTAGTCGTTGACGGTGACCACATGGACGCCCTCTCCGGTCAGGGCGTTTAAGTAACAGGGCAGAATGGCCACCAGGGTTTTGCCTTCACCGGTCTTCATTTCGGCGATGCGCCCCTGGTGGAGCACGATGCCGCCCAGCAGCTGGACAGGATAGGGCCGCAGGCCCAGCACCCGATCGGCAGCCTCCCGGATGGCAGCAAAGGCCTCGGGGAGCAGGTCGTCCAGGGTTTCCCCCTGACTTAACCGCTCCTTGAACTGGGCCGTCTTGCCCCGGAGTTCTTCCTCAGACAGGGCCTTATATTCCTCTTCCAGCGCCAGGATTTTGTCCACGGTGGGCTGAAGCTTTTTGATTTCCCGCTGGGAGCGGGTTCCGAACAGTTTATTGATAAGTCCCATGATAGATTCCTTTCCAAACCTCAATGGCAATAAAAGCGTATTTTGGGTATTATATCACACCTGCCCGGAGAATAAAAGTCGAATTTATGAATAAATCGCAGGTCTGGGTGTTTTTTTCCTGCTTATAAATGAAATCGGGCATTCAAAGCGTTCATGCTTTGAATGCCCTTATTTCTGCTTTTATGAGACAATGAATCTACGGTATCATATAGCAAAAGACTACATAGCTTTCATGTTAGAGAGCTTTTATAGTAAAAAGCAATAATTATGCGTCATAATTTAGATACCAGAACTGAATATCACCAGTTGTCCCTCCGGTATCTTTTCCGTTGATAAATCCAAAATATCGGGTTTCATCTCTGAATTCTGTTGTGGGAATCATTTCAGAGCAAGTAAATTCTTTGGAGCTGAAATAGGTTCTATGTTTTGCTTCATACGAAGACGTTGCGGGATTCCAAGTACAAATACCCGCGGAAGCGTCATGGCTGTAATATGTTGTCACTTTGCCACAATAGTATACGTCACCGTTGTCTGAGAATCGACTGCCGTAAAAGCTTTTGTCTGAGCCATCAGTTGTGCGTAGTTTAGTGAGAGAAGAAACAGACATTGTAAACAACTGGTTTTCCAAGCCTATTACTCTGGGAGTTGCCGAACGTGGGTAAGAATCAAAATAGTTTGCCTCATCATCTACAAAGGGAAACCCGTCAACGGTTTGCACGGCACTGGCAGAGACTGCAAGTAAATTGAAAGAAAGTATGATGCAAACGGTAACAACTAAGAAACGCAATTTCTTCATAATGATTCTCCTTACAATATAAATTGTTTTAATTCAAAGGAATTATTTCAACATCAATAGGTAGCGCATTTTCTGGAACATAGCTGCTTAAGTCCATTCCCTCACGCAAATCCGAGGGAACTTGGTGAGCACCCAACATTATTTTCCAATCTCCGTCAATCATTCCAATGAAATGATAACAAATCTCCCCATCTTCTCCGTTCGCTAATTGGATGTAAATTGTTGCCATCCAAAGATTTGGACTGAGTTTTTTCCAACCTTTGATTTTGTAGTTCGCAATATTTACGAAATATTCCTCGTTAAGTTTTCGATGTTCTCGTATTTCATAGTGAAGATATGGGTCAATATCGACGTATTCCCCTGTAGAAAATAATTGTAAAAAATTCTGATATTTCCCCGAAATTTCGGGGGGAACATGATTGCGAGACCACATAAAAGTAAGAAAAAAAATAACAACCAACACTAGTATGAATATAAGGATGCCTTTTTTTATTGGATTTTCCCCCTTTATTTACTAAAAATTTAACAAAATACAATGTAGAACTGTGTCATTCCTCTGCTAGGGAGCCTCTAAAAATTCAAAGTTTCCTTAATACTTAACAAATCCCGAGACCTTTACTTCACTGTTGGAGTTGTTTCTAATCTGGAGTGTATAATTCCCACTCTTCTCGATCCGTATGGTCTTGTCAATACTTCCATCTGTTATGTTAAAATAATGGAATACACCATCTGAATCCACGAGTCCGAAGTCCACGCTTGCGTCAAATGGCGAATAGGACGCATTTATTGTCACAGTCTCTCCGGCTTCCATTGGGAAACTGCTATCGGCCAGAACCTTTGACTTGGCCGAAATGCTCATACTGAACGACCCACTTGCACGGGAAATTGCGAGTTGCGCTGCCTTGTCTATCTGGCTATTGGTTTCTGCTTCGGTAGCATTTACAGGAACGCTGATGGATCCAACGATCAGCATGCATAGTAACACCATACAGATCAACTTTTTGAAACGCATTTTAATCACCTCCTTTTCATCACCAACCAATATGAAAGGATTCCGCTGGGTAATCATCCTCTGCGATGGTACTCATTTCTCCAATCGGAACATTCTGTTCCTGTCCCTGTCTTTGACGCTGCACCGCTATCCCACAAATGAGGATTCCAATGGCTATCCCCAGAATCAAAGCACACACGAAAGTAAAAACGCGCTTACTCTTTTCGATTTTCAGCTTTCCCACCTGTTCTTTTGGCTCCTGATTTTCAGCGGTTCTGGAAAGATTCTCCGCATCGTCACTCAGCAGATAATCCATTGATACGCCGTACAAGTCACATAAAAGTTTTAGGCTTTCCGTGCCTGGAATCGCAGCGCCAACCTCCCACCTGGATATTGCCTGACGAGATACATTCAGCTTCTCTGCCAGTTCCAGCTGCGTCAGCCCCTTTTGTTTCCTCAGGGACAAAAGTTTTGAGGGTAAATTCATTTTTGTTTCTGTCTCCATTTTTACCTGATCCCTCCAAAAAAGTAAACCACTTTCAGTTTACATTTGCGCAATCCTCGGTTGCACAAGCATATTTTTTCAAAGCAATTATAAATCCTGATTAAAAAAAGCCTGTATGGTCACCCGGTTGGCGCTGACCCTGCCCTGCTGGAAGTTGGGCTTGCCGCCGCCTCTGCCGCCCAGAGCCGCTGTCATCTCTTTTCCAAAGCTCCGCAGATCTCCCTCCCGGG
>CAYMWT010000188.1:0-1813 GCA_964394055.1 uncultured Oscillospiraceae bacterium | reverse complement strand
CCGCTGCGGAAGTTCACCGCCGACAGCAGCTTGATGATCCCGATTTCTCCCGTGGCGCTGACATGGGTACCGCAGCAGGCGCAGGTATCATAGCCCGGCACCTCCACGATCCGCACCGGCCAGGGCAGGGCACGCTTGGTGCGGTAGCTTACCGTTGGCAGCTCCTCCGGACTGGGTGTCCAGATGCGCAGAGGAATGTTGGCCCAAACCGCCGCGTTGGCCTCCTTTTCCAGCTCCTGTAGGGCCTCCTGGGGGATGATGCCGTCAAAGTCAATGGTGGTGCTTTCCGCGCCCATGTGGAAGCCCACGTTGTGGTAGCCCCACCGGCGGTTAATGATGCCGGAGACGATATGCTCTCCGCTGTGCTGCTGCATTCTCAGGAACCGGGCGGCATAGTCAATGTGCCCTTCCACCGTCTCTCCGGGGTTCAACGGGCCGTCGCAGGTATGCACCACCTGTTCTCCCTGCTCCCGGGTATCCAGCACCCTTACCCTTCCCAGAATGCCGGTATCCGCCGCCTGGCCGCCGCCCTCGGGATAAAAGGCGGTGGCGTCCAGAATCACGGCATAGCCCTTTTCCGTTTCCTCGCAGGATAGCACCTTCGCGGAAAAGCTGCGCAAATGGGAATCTTCATAATATAACTTCCGGGTTTCCATGGTCTGCTCCTTTGTGATTTTGTTTTTCCAATTGTACCACAGCGGATGAAAAAATGCAATGTTCCCCGGTCTTTATAAATTCTTTTGGAAAAAGCCTAGCTATTTTGCAGATTTCGGTGTATGATAAGGGCAATGTATTCCTATTGAGGTGATTCCACATGCCGTCTAATTTTGCTCACTACCGATTCGGGAAGCTGGCCTTCCCCTCTCTGCCTCCCGAGGCCCGCGGCTGCATCCAGCGCTTCCGTCGTCTGTATGACATGGGGCAGCAGGGGCCGGACTTCTTCTTTTACTGCAATCCCCTTTGGGAAACCGCCAGCGTCAGACTGGGGCACAGCTACCATCAGCAGACCGGGCAGGAATTTTTCACCAAGGCCTGGAACCTGGCTTCCACGGAGGCCGCCAAGGCGTATCTGTATGGCGTTCTTGGTCACTACTGCCTGGATTCCAGCTGCCACCCCTATGTAAACAAGGTGGTGGATGCGGGAGAAGCGAACCACATCGCCCTGGAATCGGAATTTGACCGGTACCTTATGGCCATGGATGGCATCCAGGATCCCGCCACCTATGACATGAGTGACAAGATCCGGCTGACCCGGGGAGAATGCGTCACAGTGGCCTCCCTCTATCCCCCTGCCACTCCGGGCAGCGTCCATCGGGGCGTGGCCATTATGCGCATGGCCATTCACTACCTGGCAGGCAAGAATCAGGAGCGGGTCAAAAAGCAGCTCAATCTGGTCAAGCCCAGCCTTCAGACCAAGCTGGTACCCTCCCAGCCCATAGCAGAATATGCCCGGATGGACAGCGAGCTTCTGGCGAGGTTTAACCGTGCCCTCCGGGCCTATCCCCAGATGGTACAGCAGCTTCTGGATCTGGCCGGTGAGGAAGGGGCGCTGGACGAAAGCTTTGCGGGAACCTTCGGCTGAGAGGCCGTGGATATTATGTAAACCAAGAAGATAGGAGACCACCATGAAAGAGAAATTCAAACTGACGCCCCTGGAAAAAAGCTGGGTTCTGTACGACATTGGCAACTCTGCCTTTATCCTGCTGGTATCCACCCTGATCCCCATTTACTTCAACGCCCTGGCAGGCGCTGCCAACATCAACGAGAACATGTATTTGAGCTACTGGGGCTACGCCGGTTCCATTGCCACCAT
>CAYMWT010000187.1:0-5036 GCA_964394055.1 uncultured Oscillospiraceae bacterium | reverse complement strand
GGGCAATGCAGTGCCAAAAGCTGAAAACCTACATGGAAACCGGACGGGTGGTATTCCTGCCGGCGGAGAATATCCGGCCAAACCCGGCCCAGCCCCGGAAGATCTTCACCCCGGAAGGTCTGGACGAGCTGGCAGAAAGCATTCGGCGGCATGGGATCCTCCAGCCCCTGTCTGTCCGCCGTCGGGGAAACGGCTATGAGCTCATTGCCGGAGAGCGGCGGCTTCGGGCCGCCCAGCAGGCCGGTGTCACAGATGTACCCTGCATCATCATGAACATGGACGACAAAGAATCCGGGGTGGCGGCCATGGTGGAAAACCTTCACCGGCAGGATCTGGACTTTGTGGAGGAGGCCGTTGGCATCTCCCAGCTGATTCAGAACTGGAATCTGAGTCAGGAGCAGGCGGCCAGGCTTCTTGGAAAAAGCCAAAGCGCCATTGCCAACAAGCTGCGGCTGTTAAAGCATTCCCAGGAGGTACTCAACGCCCTTCGGGCAGAGGGCCTGACGGAACGCCACGCCCGGGCCTTGCTTCGGCTGCGGACGGAGGAGGAGAAGCTCCATGCCATTTCCGAAATCTCCCGACAGGCCATGAGCGTGGCCCGGACGGAGCGGTACATTGAGACATTGCTTGCCGCCAGGGAGGAGACCCCGGCCAGGGCCAATGTGGGGGCGTTTCTCAACAGCCTGACCCAGAATTTGCAGCGGATCCAGCTTTCCGGCATTGCCGCTGTTTCCGAGCGGAGGGAGACAGACCGGCAGATCGTGCTGACCATCACCATTCCCAAATAAAGAATCTGAAACTATCCTTTGCTTTCACGAAAAACGCCTCTCTTTCTTCCCTTACGAGTACAGAAAGAGAGGCATTTTCTATTTTTCTTTCGCCGGGTCAGACGTTCTCTCCCCGGATTCTGCGGACACAGTTCACCATGTACAGGTACTGATCCACCGGCACATAGTCGGGGATGGAGTTCCCCGAGCCAAAGGCAAAGCCGCCGTGGCCCTGACACCGGTCGATCACGTCCCGGATGTAGTCTTCCATTTCCGCCTTGGGCAGGCGGCATACCGCGTCGGTGTCGATTCCGCCGAAGTTGCCGATCCGATCTCCGTATCGCTCCACCCATTCCGGGAACCGGGCGATTTGATCCTCGTTGGAGTGCTTGGCGTCGATGCCCGCCTCGATCAGATCCTCCATCACAGAAAAAATGCAGCCACAGGAGTGCAGCAGGAAGGGCTTCCCTGCCTGATGTACCGCTTCTATGATCGCCCGGTATTCGGGGATCACATACTCCCGGATGTCTTTGGGATCCAGCAATGTGGCGGACTTAAAGCCCAGATCATCTCCGAACCGGCAGACGCAGAAAATGTCTCCGTACTCCCGCAAAAACCGCTTCCAGATGGCGAGGCTCACCTCTCCCACCTTGCGGAACAGCTGGGCGTACAGCTCCAGCTCATCCTCCCGCAGGTAGCATAGATCCATGTACCCTACCAGATCCTGGACGCACTCAAAGATGCCGTTGCCTACGCCGCCGACGGCCTTCATCCCCTTGGGCATGGCCTGTCTCAGTGCTTCAAAACGGGGCGCGTTCAGGGCAAAGTACCGCTCTTCCAGCTCCTCCCAGGGGTAGCCGCGATAATCCTCCCAGGAGCCTATGGCTCCCTTCTTTCCGCCGCCCAGAGCGCCGCCGTTTGGCAGGATCTCCGTGATGCAGCCCTCATAGGAAACCGTATCATAGCCCATTTCCCGGAAGAACCGGCAATAGTGTGTGAAGAAAATGTCCAGATCCGGACGTCCACCGCCATACAGGTGGGCAAAGGAAACGCCCAGCACCTTTTCCATGACCCCGGTGCTGACCAGGTGCTCATACAGGGGCAGCCGTCTGGGCACCCGGTTTTGGGCCGCGTCCACAATGTTTTGATAATCCGGTTCAAAATCCATGATCTGTTCTCCTTTTTAGCCGGTTATTTTCTTGTGCTGACCCGGTTCCACTCGTCATAGGTGGCTTCCACGTTTTCCGGCCTGGCTCCCGGGCCGAATTCCAGCTGGGCAATGCAGCCGCCCTGATCCCACAGGGTGTTGTACACGTCCCGAACCGCCTGGCGGATCTCCGCCACGGTACCGTTGGGCAGCAGGTGCTGGCGATCCATCTCTCCCCAGAAGGTAATGGTTCCCTTCAGGTGCTTCATATTGTCCAGGCCCATGCAGAACAGCTGGCTGTTAACCGCGTCCAGGCCCGCCTCCGCAAGGCTGGGAATGATGTCCAGAATGTAGCCGTCAGAGTGCATGAAGATCTTTTTCCCATGGCTGTGGGCGATGTCGATATAGTCACGATACATGGGCAGGAACATCTGCTTCCACAGCTTCGGGTTGATCAGCAGGCTCCGCTGGGAGCCCCAGTCGTCCATGAAGCCCAAGCCGTCCACCTCGGTCCTTGCCCACTTTTCCAGCAGCTCACAGTAGAAGTTGTGCATCCGCTCCAGAAAGGCCAGCATTTTCGGTGGCGGATCCATGAGATCCATCATCAGGTTCTCCGTGCCCCGGATAAATTGCAGCTGCTCAAAGGGTCTGGGGCAGCAGCCGCACATCATGAACTTGTCCGATTCCCGGCAGCTGACATTGACCGCATCCATGTCAAAGCTGAGCAGCTCCACGGGAATGTGGATCCGATCCACATTGTCCCAGTCCTCATCCTCCGCCGGGATCAAGGGGTTCTTCACCTCGCCGATCACGCCCTCGTGGATGTTGGTGAAACGGCAGCCCCAATCGTCCACGGATTCTCCGTGGCGGTACATATCTCCCCTGGCGATGGTGGGCTGGGACAGAACCACATTTACGTCGCCAAAATCCCCGGGGTACTCCCGGCGCAGCCGCGCCATCTCCTCCGGATACTGCCATTCCGCCCCGGGTAGGGTCCACATCTGTCTGGCCGCCCGGACAGGGTTCCGGAATTCCAGGGTATCGTATACGATCTGTCTTGATGTCATACCAGTGTCTCCTTATTCTTTGGGAATGCGGTCATAGCTGTCGTAGTTACCGTATTGTCTCCACAGCTGGATCATCCGCTCATAGCGCTTCAGAGGCAGACCGGTATAGGCGCAGTTGGAGGTGGAGAAGATGTAGCCCTTCCCGCCTGCCATGCCCTCCCGCAGAGAACGGAGAATGTCCGCGTCGCATTCCTCGTCTGTGCCGGTTTGCAGCAGACCACAGTTGACGTTGCCGATAAGGCAGATCTTGTCTCCCACGATCTTCCGAACCTCCGGGATCCGGACGCCGCCCTGGGGATCCAAAGAGTGAATGGCATCGGGGCCGCAGTCCGCCATCTGCTTCACAATGGGCATAATGTTTCCGTCGGTGTGCTTGATGGAGTAGTAGCCCATTTCCCGATAGCCGTCGATGACGCCCTTCAAATAGGGGGCAATCAGCTCGTCGAACAGCTCCGGGGAAAAGAAGGGATTGACGTTAAAGCAGTAGTCAGAGCACAGGCCAAAGCCATCCAAAAGATGGCCGTTCTGATGGAGCTTGGCCGCTGCCTCCAGAGCGTCGTCCATCCGGCGCTGGGACATTTCGTTGAGCTTTTCCGGCTCCTCGTACATCTGCGTGGAGAACTCCATCATATTGGCGCCGTCGGGCATGGCCCAGGTCGGGTCGCCGTGCATCAGAATAAAGTATTCGTCACCGCTCTGATTGCGGATCTCCTCCAGCAGCCACTGGGTATCGCTTACGTCCTTGGGCCTGGCCGGGGTGTTGGGGTGAATGAAGATAGCGCTGTGTCCGTAGCGCTGGGCGGTCTTTATGTACAGATCCGCCATGTCCTTCATGTGCAGCTTTTTCTCTGAATAGCTCATCTGGTTCCACTGCTCATAGTTGCGATGAGCGACGTGGACACGCCCGAAAGCCTCCATGGTCAGGAAAAACACCAGTTCAAAGGTGGGCACCTGGCCGCCGATAGACTCACAGCGCAGGGTGCGGATAAACCGTTCGCGATTTGTCATATTGAATCCTTCCTCTCCCGTTTTTTGGGGAAATTCCCGTTCCGGTTTCCCTGGGAAGCAGACCTATCATAGCCTCCCACACCGAAAAAAGCAACCCCGAAGGGGCTTTTTCCCTCCCGGCATACTCCCCAAAAAAGCCATCTCTTTTTTGGCGAAAAAAACACCCTGGAAGGATACCTTCCAGGGTGTAGTTTTCATAGGTTTAGTCAGCGACGTAGGGCAGCAGGGCGATCTGACGGGCACGCTTGATGGCGGTGGTCAGGTCACGCTGGTGAGCGGCGCAGGTACCGGTGGTACGGCGGGGCAGGATCTTGCCGCGCTCAGACAGGTAACGGCGGAGCTTCGCGGTGTCCTTGTAATCAATGCTGGTCACCTTATCCACGCAGAACGCGCAAACCTTTTTACGCTTGCGGGGACGCATACGCTGTTCGTTAGCCATGGGTTTTCCCTCCTTGTAAGTCTTATAGAAAAGTTCAGTTCGGGATGGCGTTTCTTAGAAAGGAAGCTGGGCGTCGTCATCCTCCAGCATCGCAAAATCGGATGCGGGGGCGCTGGCAGGCGCGGAATAGCTGCCATAGCTGGGGGCAGGAGCGGAATAACCGCTGCTCTGGCCGTAGCTGTTGTTCCCGGCGTAGTTGCTGTTGTAGCTGCCGCCGTCGGAATCCCGCTTGCTGTCGCCGAAGTAGGCATTTGCCACTACGACCTCAGCGGAAGTCCGCTTGTTGCCATCCTTGTCGGTCCAGTCGCGCATTTCGAGACGGCCATCCACCACGATCATGCGGCCTTTGGCAAAATACTTGGAGATGAACTCTCCGGTCTGACGCCAAGCGACGCAGTCAATGAAGTCGGCCTTTCTCTCACCGCCATCCTTGGACACAAAGTCCCGGTCAACGGCTACGCGAAAGCTTGCCACGGCCACACCGCTGCCAGTGCGCCGAAGCTCGGGGTCACGGGTCAGACGACCCATGATGGTAATGTGGTTGAGCATAGGTTTACTCCTCCACTGCGGTGGTCAGGCAGCGCATAACGCCTTCGGTGATCTTCATC
>CAYMWT010000186.1:0-5068 GCA_964394055.1 uncultured Oscillospiraceae bacterium | reverse complement strand
GAAATACATCCAGTATTCCACCACTTTCCAAACTTTCGTCTGAGCCAAAATCTTCTGCTGTCAGCTCTTGCCGATTTAATCAGAGTTTCCCTAAGAATCTTTTCCTTGTAATTTTCTAACAATGTGGTATAATAACCGCAAGGCGGTTATTATACATGAAAATCGACCTTTTCCTCCCCGGCTGCGCCGGAAACCGGAAAAGATGTCGATATGATACCATTTCGCTTCGCTTCATGGTATAATTAACCAAAGTATGTCATGTCCCGGACATGATAAATGAGATTCAGGAGGTAGCCATATGGCAGAATATAAACAGTACATTACCCAGGAGCAGGAAAACGGCAGTGTGATGATCTCGGAGGATGTGATCGCCACCATCGTGGAGCATACCCTGACTGAGGTGGACGGTGTCGTAAAGGGCGGCAATGAGGTTGTCGGCAAGAAGAGCTGGGGCAAGGGCATCCGGATTGCCATTGCGGAGGACAACAGCCTGCGCCTTGGCTGTAACATTGTGGTTTCCTATGGCGAGAGCGTGATCAAGGTAGCCCAGGCCGTGCAGGAGGCCATCACAAGCGCCGTGGAGTCCGTGACCGGTGTGACCGTCGCGGATGTGGACGTGAACGTCTGCGGAATCCAGCGCAAGTAAAGGAAGCGGATATGACGAGAGGCAATGCCAGAGAACTGGCAGTTCATTTGATCTACGGCAGGGAATTCACGGGGGAAGAGCCGGAGCAGGTGGTTGCTCTGCGCCTGGATCGGGAATACTACGAGAAGCTGAAGACGGAAAACGAGGTTTACGCCGAGCGGCCCAGCCGGAACCAGCTTCGCTACATAGATACGGTGGTGGCGGGGGTCGCCAACCGGGAGGAGGATCTGAACGCCCAGATCAGCAAATTCTCCATTGGCTGGGATATCAGCCGAATCTCCCGCCTGACCCGGTGCATCATGCAGCTGGCGATTTTTGAGATCCTCTATGTGGAGGATGTGCCCACCGGTGTGGCGGTTTCCGAGGCCGTGCGGCTGGCGAAGAAGTATGACGGCGACGATACCGGCGCTTTTGTCAACGGCATCCTGGGCAGCTTTGCCCGGAGCCTGACCGCCGAAAAGCCGGAGGAAGCCCAATGAGCGTCATTGGATTGGACACCAGCAATTACACCACCTCCATTGCGTTTTTCGATGGTCAGGATGGTGAAAATCAGTCCCGGCTGCTGAGCGTAAAGCAGGGAGAGCTGGGGCTGAGACAGTCCGACGCGGTATTTTCTCATATCAAAAGCCTGCCGGAGCTTTCTGGCAGGCTGTTTTCCCATGTGGATGGCAAGACGGTCACAGCGGTTGGAGTCTCTACCCGTCCCCGGGCTGTGGAGGGCAGCTATATGCCCTGCTTCATGGTGGGGCTTTCTCACGCAAAGCTGCTTTCCCAGGCGCTGGGGGTGCCGCTGGTGGAGGTATCCCATCAGCAGGGACATGTGGCGGCCTCCCTTTGGAGCGCCGGACGGCTGGATCTGATGGATACGCCTCACCTGGCCTGGCATCTGTCCGGCGGCACCACGGAGCTATTGCTGGTGGAGCCGGAGGGGAAGAATGTGCGGTGTAACCGTATCGGCGGCACCACGGATATTTCGGCCGGTCAGCTTATTGACCGCACCGGTCAGCTTCTGGGGCTGCCCTTCCCATCGGGAAAGCATTTGGACGAATTGAGCCGGGAGGCAAAGGGGACGGAATCCTTCCGGGTCAAATGCCGTAACGGGGAATTTTCCCTGTCCGGAGTGGAAAACAAGGTGCGGCAGTTCCATGGGGCCCAGGGCGATCCGGCGGAAACGGCGGCCTATGCCCTGCGGTGCGTGGGGAACGCGGTGCTGCTGGCTACCCGGCAGGCGATGGAAGCCCATCCTGGACTGACAGTGGTATTTTCCGGCGGCGTAGCCTCCAACTCCATGCTGCGGCAGATCATGGCGCCGCTGAAGCCTGTATTTGCCCAGCCCCAATATTCCACAGACAACGCTATGGGGGTCGCGGTGCTGACCCATCGGATGACGGAGGAATAAGATGTCCCAGACGGTACTCACAATTACACAGCTCAATGAATATATCCGGGGGAAAATGGACAGCGACCCCATGCTCAGCCAGGTGGCAGTCCGGGGTGAGATCAGCAACTATAAGCTCTATCCCTCGGGGCATCATTACTTTACGCTGAAGGATGAAACCGGGGCGCTGAAATGCGTCATGTTTAAGGGCAATGCCTTCCGTCTGCGGTTCCGTCCGGAAAACGGCATGAAGGTCATTGCCATGGGAAAGGTCTCCGTGTTCCCGAGAGACGGCGCCTATCAGCTCTACTGTACCGCCATGGCGATGGATGGGGTAGGCGACCTGTATGCCGCTTTTGAGCAGCTGAAGAAGAAGCTGGAAGCCCAGGGACTGTTTGATCCCGCCCACAAAAAGCCTTTGCCAAGGTATCCGAAGACAATTGGCATTGTGACCAGCTCCGCGGGCGCGGCAGTCCATGATATGCTTCGGATCCTGCGGAAGCGTTACCCCTTGGTGCAGGTGCGGCTGCTGCCTGTTCGGGTGCAAGGCGTGGAGGCCCCGGGAGAGATTGCGGCTGCCATCGCCTACGCGAACCAATACCATCTGGCGGATCTGCTGATCGTGGGACGGGGCGGCGGCTCCATTGAGGATCTGTGGGCTTTTAACGATGAACGGGTGGCCTATGCCATTTATCGTTCGGAAATCCCGATCATTTCCGCTGTGGGCCATGAGCCGGATGTGACCATTGCTGACTTCGTGGCAGACCTGCGGGCGGCCACACCCTCCAATGGCGCGGAGCTGGCGGTACCGGATCAGGATGCCCTGCGGCAAAATCTGGATGCCATGTCCTCTGCCATGGCGGTGGCATTGAACCGGCAGCTGAAAGCGGCAGGGGAGCATCTGCGGGTGCTGAGCCAGTCTCCCGCACTGAAAAGCCCTACCGGGTATCTGGAACAGAGAGAAAAGAGCCTGGAACTGCTGAAAAACCGGCTGATCGCGGCCCAGACCCGGCAGCTCACCGGAAAGAATCAGCGCTATATTGCAGCGGTTTCCAAATTGGATGCCATGAGCCCCCTAAAGGTGCTGTCCCGGGGCTATTCCATGGCGCAGACCGGCAACGGAGAGGTTATCCGCAGCATCCACCAGACAGAGCTGGGGCAGCGGATCACGGTCAGCTTGAGTGACGGAAAGCTTTCCGCAACGGTAATGAAGAAAATGGAGGCAGAAACATGAGTCGGAAGAAATTGAGCTTTGAAGAATCCATGACCCGGTTGGAGCAGATCGTCCGGTCTATGGAGCGGGGAGACGTGGCCCTGGAAGAATCCCTGAAGCTGTTCCAGGAGGGAACAGAGCTGGTCAAGGACTGTCAGAAGCTTCTGGAGGAGGCCCAGCTCCAGGTGAAGAAAATTATGACGGCTCCCGACGGAAGCCCTGTGGAGGAGGCATTCCAGGATGAGCCTTGAAGGAAGAAGCCGGGAATACCGGGAATTTATTGAGGCGTATCTGAAAAGCCTCTATACGGAGGCAAAAAGCCGGGAGCCTCAAAAGCTTCTGTTCGAAGCCATGGAGTATAGCCTCCTGGCAGGCGGGAAGCGGCTGCGTCCGATTTTTGCCATGGACTTCTGCCGGATGTGCGGCGGGGACTGGCACAGTGCCGCCCCCTTTGCCGCTGCCATTGAGATGATCCACACCTACAGCCTGATCCATGACGATCTGCCCTGCATGGACAACGATGATTTCCGCCGGGGCAGACCCACCAACCACAAGGTCTATGGGGAAGGCATGGCGGTTCTGGCAGGGGATGCCCTTCTGACGGATGCGTTTATGGTGGCTTCCAGAGCGAAGCTGCCCAGGCCTGAGGACATGGCTACGGCAATTGCATTAATGGGGGAGGGCGCCGGTTCTCTCGGCATGGCAGGCGGTCAGGTGCTGGACATTCTGAGCGAAAGCCGGGAGCTGACGGAGGAGGAAGTGCTGGATATCCAGAGCCGGAAGACAGGGCGGCTCATCAGCATTGCCTGTTGTCTGGGCGTTCTTGCCGGAGGCGGCAGTGAAAAACAGTTTGAAGCGGCCGCCCAGTTCGCGGCAGGCCTGGGTCTGGCCTTCCAGATTCGGGACGACGTTCTGGATGTGATCGGTACCCAGGAAGAGATGGGTAAGCAGGTAGGCCACGATGCCGGAAAGAATACCTTTGTCAGCCTGTATGGTCTTCATAAATGTGAGGAACTGATCCGAAAATACACGGACTACGCCCTGGAAGCCCTGGATGCTTTTGAAGACAGCGCTTACATGGCAGCGCTGGCAGAAAGTCTGACCAGCCGCAGGGTTTAAACACAGAATTCGCCTCTCCGCGTTTCTTTGACCAAAGAAAGGCGGAGAGGCGAAAAAATATACATTTATGCGTTTTTGCCGCACATGAGGTAAATCATGTTTCTCAGCACGCTTTTATCCAAAGCGTCCCACACATGACGGTTGGTATCAACATCGATTTCCCCGCAATCAATCACAGCGGTGTGGTTTTTGAGTTTCTGCACAGCGGCTTGAAGCTCTGCTGACCGTATGGATTTTGCCAGGTCCGCAAAGGCAGAAATATAGACATGCCCCAGAATCTCAATGGCCAGAGAATCCCTTGAGATTTCCAGGGGACGGCCGATTTCTCTCTCATACAACTGATGCGCATAGTCAGACAGAAGCAGGGAGCCTTTTGTCGTGGGATCGCGCAAAAAGTCGATAAGCACCGAATCCAGCTTGATCTGCACGACTTTGTTCCGGCACCTGACGGAAATGTTATGAAATTCCCGGTTCCATTCCTGCATGGGTATGGCCTCTCTTTTTGTATGTCTTTCGGGATCATCATAGCACACAATGAAAATATCGTCAAGAAGCGAAGGAAAATGACCAAACGAAAAAATCGGATATGAACCGAGTGGTGGGATAGAGAGTAACGGAGGTTCACCTTGCTTCTTATTGACATGCTGCTTACGTTGTGTTTAAAAACGGGCAGCATATTTTAGGGAAGCTCTGATTAAATCGGCAAGAGCTG
>CAYMWT010000185.1:0-5084 GCA_964394055.1 uncultured Oscillospiraceae bacterium | reverse complement strand
GGCAGAACCACGGCGCCGCGGACCTGCTGGTCAGCGTGACGGGAGTCAACACCCAGCTTGATGTGCAGCTCCACGGTCTCATCAAATTTGGCGGAAGCGCCCTTCACGACCAGATCCAGGGCTTCGGTGGGATCATACTGAACGGAGCGGTCAATCAGCTTGGCGCTCTCCTGATACTTTTTGCCTCTAAACAATTTATTTATCCTCCTTATCGTGGTAATGCGGAATAATCCTCCCACATATCCGGGTCACAACTTACTTACCCGGTTAGCGAATATCAGTCAACAACAGTCACGCCCATGGAGCGGCAGGTACCGGCAACCTGGCTTTCGGCAGCCTCCAAGGTGGCGCAGTTCAGGTCGGGCATCTTGGTCTTGGCGATCTCGGCGATCTGAGCCTTGGTGATGGTGCCGACCTTGGTCTTGTTGGGGACGCCGGAACCCTTGCTCAGGCCGATGGCCTTGGTAATCAGCATGGGGGTCGGAGGAGTCTTGGTGATGAAGGTGAAGCTGCGGTCAGCGTAAACGGTGATGACGACGGGAATCTTGTAGCCCTCCATGTCCTTGGTACGGGCGTTGAATTCCTTGATGAAGGCGGCGATGTTCACGCCGTGCTGACCCAGAGCAGGGCCGACAGGGGGAGAAGCGGTCGCCTTAGCGGCGTTGATCTGAAGTTTGATAATGCCAGTGACTTTCTGTGCCATAAATAGCACCTCCTGAATAAAATGTGGTAATATGCGCATAGCGCATGTTTGTCGGGGTACATACCCCTCCCACGTTCCGACCGAAAAATCGGCCCGATGCGTTTACTGGGAAATAACCTCCACCTGATCGAGCTCAAACTCGACGGAGGTTTCGCGGCCGAACATGGATACGATCACGCTCACCGCATTGCGATCCACATCGACACTCTCTACGGTGCCGGTGAAGGAGCTTAAGGGGCCGTCCAGGATCCGCACGGTATCTCCCGCGGCGTAGCTCACGACGATTTCCTTCTTCTCCACACCCATAGCGTAGACCTCGTCCTCGGTCAGAGGGGTGGGATCGTTGCTGGAGGTTCCGACAAAGCCGGTAACGCCCCGAATGTTCCGAATCACATGCCAGGTATCATCGCTGTAGACCATCTTCACCAGCACATAACCGGGATAGACCTTGCGGTCGTAGGTCTTGCTGGCGCCGGACTCGGTGATCTCGGTGACGGTTTCCAGAGGAATGGAGGTGGCCAGGATCTGATCCTGAAGGCCACGGGATTCCACAGTCTTCTCGATGGTAGCCTTAACGGTATTTTCGTATCCGGAGTAGGTATGCACTACATACCATTTTGCAGTTTCTGCCATTTGTCTGTACCTTAGTGGAAGGCGCCGATGAGGGCGTCAATACCGACCTGGGCAACAAAGTCGAACAGCCAGATGAACACGCCGACGAAGACAACACAGCCGACAACGATCACGGCGTTCTTCAGAACCTGCTGGGGGGTGGGCCAAACGACCTTCTTCAGTTCGCTGCGAAGCTCACGGAAGTATTTCTTGACCTTGCCCCAGGTTCTTTTGAACCAGTTTTCCTTTTTCACTTCAGCCATGAGAGAGCCTCCTTACTTGGTCTCGCTGTGAACCGTGTGCTTTCTGCAGAATCTGCAGTACTTCTTCATCTCGAGACGGTCAGGGTCGTTCTTCTTGTTCTTCATGGTGTTGTAGTTTCTCTGCTTGCACTCATTGCATCTCAAAGTGACTTTTACGCGCATAACGGCACCTCCTTAAATCATTGCCTCCCTGTATCACTCCGGCTAATCAAATTTTAGTCAGCGGGGCAACTACCTTCCCCGCTCCGAAGCTGAAAAAGGCGCACAAAAAAAGAACCCTTTTTCACAGGTGAAATTATTCTATCACGGGGGGACTGTAAAGTCAATGATTTTTTCCTTTATTTTTCCGGAATTTTGTAGTATGATATGGTTAAATTCAAATACGGAGGAAGAAAAATGCGGATCATGGGAATCGATTACGGGGATGCCCGTACCGGGGTGGCCATCTCAGACCTGCTGTGTACCATTGCCGGCTCTGCCACGGTGGTGCCCAGCCGGAACCGGGAGAAGGCGATTGCCGATATCGTCCGGCTGGCGAAGGAACATGAGGTCGGGGAGATCGTGGTGGGCCTGCCCCGGAATATGGACGGAAGCGAGGGGCCACGGGCGGCCCTGTGCCGGGAATTTGCCGAGACGCTGAAGGAGGCCACAGGTCTGCCCGTTGCCATGTGGGACGAGCGGCGCACCACGGTGGAGGCCCACAACATCCTGTCCCAGCACAACTATCATGGGAAAAAGCGGAAGGATACGGTGGACGCCGTGGCGGCGACCCTGATTCTGGAGGGGTATCTGGAATTCCGGAAGCGGAAATAGGAAAGAGGCTGTCTCATGTACGAGACAGCCTTAAATATTGGGGCAGGCCCTCTCCGTCATGACCATAGGCCATGGCACCTCTGCTCTGCGCTAAGCATCCGTAAGACACTATGTGTCAACGGCTGCTAAGTCCCGGAGGGAGAGGCAAGTGGGTTTTCCCTTTTTCTGACCGGTTCAGAAATTCGAATTTCCCGATGGGCAAAGGTGTGGAACCACGCACTTGGCTCCCTCTGGAGGAGCTGGCTCAGTGCATAGCACTGAGACTGAGAGGGCTAACGTTTCGGCCTATAGAGCAGCTCCCTGACCCCAGTCACCAACAGCAGCACCCCAAACCCTTTTTTCAGTACCGCTACGTCCATGTGAAGCCCCAGCCAGGTAAAAAGCGCGGCGGCAATGCACCCGCTGACCGCCCCGGGAACCACCACAGACAGCTTCAGCGCTCCCTGCTTCCACCGAAACAGGCTGGACGCAAGGGCCGCCGGGAGGAAAAAAGCCAGATTGATGCCCCGGGCAGCATCCCCGGGCAGATTGAGCACCAGGGTCAGCCAGAGGATCAACAGGCTGCCCCCGCCCACACCGATTCCGGACAGAAGCCCCAGAATCGTACCCACAAGCAGAGAAACCGGAAGGCTGTCTAGCATAAATATCGGATCCCTCCCCATAAAATCAGCAGCCCCAATCCCCGGTGCAGCCATTTCACCGGGATCCTTCCGCCCCATTTCCCGGCGCAGAAGCCCCCTGCGGCGCTGCCAAAAAGATAGGGCAGGGCCTGCCCCCAGGGGACGGAGTCCAGTGCCGCCGTGGCAATCAGGGAGACAACACAGATGGGCAGAATCATGGATACAGAGCAGGGGAATACTGCCTCTTCTTCCATCCTGGTCAGCAGGGTCAGCAGAGGTACCAGCACCATGCCGCCGCCGGCCCCAAACAGACCGGTGACAGCTCCGGCGGCCAGCCCTGCCAGTGCGGCCCCCATAAGTAACCTTTTTTCCATAAAAAACACCTCCCAAGGAAGTTTATCCCAGGGAGGTGATTTTATTCGGTTTGATAAAAATGAATTAACCCATTCTCCGGGCGCCGTAATAGTGCTCTGCCCAATAGCCGCTGGTCAGGCTGGAGTAGGAAACCGTAGAGCGGGAGTTGGGGGAATGGATGAACCGGCCGTTTCCGGCGTAGATGCCGACATGGGAAATTCCGGAGGCATATGTACCGGCAAAAAATACGATATCACCGGGCTGCAAATCGGATTTGTCCACGGCCGTGCCCATACGATACTGGTCGCTTGGGGTACGATAGGGGGCGTAGCCGCACTGCTTGAGAACATAGTACACAAACCCGGAGCAGTCAAACCCATCGGGGGAAGCGCCGCCGCTTACATAGGGAGAACCAAGGTACTGTTGGGCCTCGGCCAGAATCTCAGAGCCGCCGGCCCCGGATCCGTTGGAACCGGAGGCGCTGCCGGAATCGGAGGAGAGAGTGGCGATGGCCTTGCCGTGACGATAGTATTGGGGCGTGTTGGGAGAGGCCTGATTTTCATAGGGAATCTCCGTCAGCTCCAGAAAATCACTGCGGATGTAGCAGGTCTTTCCGTTATAGAGAACCTTGTACCAGCCTTCGTTCAGACCAAGAATGTAGCACCTGGCTCCCTCGGAGGCCACAGCCACGCTGCCATAGGAGGTGGAGGGGCCGGAACGGAGGTTGACACCGTCGCCGGTGACCATGCCGTAACCCAGCTCTGCGTTTTCTTTGGTGAGCACCGTCAGGTAGGATTCGTGCATGTAGCCTTCCTGAAGGTTGTAGTTTACCTTATACCACTGGCCTTCCTTGCTGATGACTGCCACGCAGTCATTGCCGGGAGCCTGGGCCAGGGTGGCGGAAGAAGTATCCGGCTGGCTGCGCAGCCGGAGAGAAGTGGCGTTTACAAACCCGATGCCGTACATGGTGTTTTCGGCGGCCAGTGCGGGGAGAATCAGGGCGGCTGCGGACAGCATCACTGCCAGAGCCAGGGTGGATATGTTTCTGATGATCTTCATACGTTGCCTCCGCGATTGTTAAGGACAGCCTCTTGTTTCGGGCCGGACTGTCCTGTGGGCCGGTTTATTTCCCGGCCAAAGCCCGTGTGAGCCAGACACAGCCCAGATCCAGAGCGGTGTAGAAACCGTCCTTTTCGCTTTTCTTTACCACACGATCCCGGCCCCGGGCATTGGGATCGGTCAGCTGAAGCTGAACGGAAACCCGGGTGGCCAGATCCAGATCGCCAACCTTTTTGGTTTCCAGAATCTGAAGCATCACAATGTGGCTGTCGGCCATGGAGCCGTAATAAACCAGATTGTCCTTGCGCATCAGCGGGTAGCCTTTATACATGAGAACTGCATTTTCGTCAGCCATGGAAGTACCTCCTAAGCGAAATGTAATTAGATTGTAACACATTGTAACAATAAAGTCAAGCTTTTTGTCGCGAAAGCAGGGGAATGCGCTGGATTTACATAACATTCCCAGATAAAAACGGGTTAAATGGAAAACGGAGGGTAACGTATGAGATTGTCAAGGTGCATACTGTCTTACATTTTGCAATCTTTGCGGGACAGAAAAGATGGGGAGCCTTTGCTGTGCAAAGGCTCCCTAAGCCTGATGTTAGGGAAGCTCTGATTAAATCGGCAAGAGCTGACAGCGAGAGATTTTGGTTCAGGCGA
>CAYMWT010000184.1:0-5129 GCA_964394055.1 uncultured Oscillospiraceae bacterium | reverse complement strand
CGTAGCCCATGGAGCCGCAGTCGCTCTTGCCGCCGATGCCCCGGCAGTTGCCCACGCAGTCAGAGGTGGGCGCGGCCACAAAGGCAATGTCGATATGCACCTCACCGGCCTCGATGGCCCTGGGCCGTCCGCCGTGGGAACGAATAATGGCAGGGGTTTTCAGCTTGCCGTGGGAGACCACATCACCGATCCGGCCGCGGATGCCGGAGGTCTGGATGCCGATGACCTTGCCCTCCTCGATGTAGTCGGCAATGGGGTCATGGGCTTCACCCAGGGAGGTGGCCGCAATGGTCAGATCCTTCAGCCCCAGCTCTTCAATGGCAGCTTCCATGACCATGTTGGCAACGTAGTCGCCGTTTCTCAGGTGATGGTGGAAGGAGAAGGTCATGCCGTCCTTAGCGCCGCACCGCTTTAAGGCCTCCACCAGAGAGGAGACGATCTTGCTCTCCTGAGGCTTTTCGTAACGGCGGGTACGGGGTGCGGCCTTCTGGAGGTACTTGCCGTCCATGTAGTTCTTGCCCTGGTAGCCTTCCTTGCCGTTTACCAGCAGCTCGTCGGGAATATTGCGTCCTACTGCGTTAATCATACCAAATCCCCCTCATACAGGCCACAGGCTCTGGCCAGCTTCAATGTTCTCTGAGCGCCGGGAATGAAAGCCACGTCGATCATTTTCCCATCTACGGTGAACACACCCACGCCGGCCTTGCTCTGCTCGGTAAAGGCCCGGACGATCTTCTCCGCCTGGCGGATCTCCTTTTCCGTAGGAGCGAAGACCTCATGAACATACCGGATCTGCTTGGGATTGATCAGGCTCTTTCCGTCAAAGCCCATGGCCTTGTTCTGGAGCACCTCGGCGTGGAAGCCTTCCTCGTCGTCCAGGTTGGTAAACACGGTATCGAAGCACTGGATCCCGGCGGCACGGGCGGCCAGGAGCATCTGGCCCCGGGCGAAGAGCATGTCCACGCCATCGGGCTGGAAGGTAGTCTGCATACACTTCCGGAAGTCGCCGCCGGAGATGGCCACGCCAAACATTCTCTCAGAGGCGGAACATATCTCATAGGCGTTCAGGATGCCCTTGGGGCTTTCCAGCGCCGCCATAAGCAGGGTACGGCCCACTTCCTTGCCGAATTCCTTCTCGGCAGCTTCCACGGCGGCTTCCACCGTATGGACGTCCTGGGCGCTTTCGCACTTGGCAATGCGGATACCATCGGCGCCGCCGGCCACGCACACCCGGATATCCTCCTCCCAGTGGGGGGTATCCAGACCGTTGATTCGGACGATGACCTCGGTGTTACCGTAATCGATGGTGGTCAGGGCGTGATAGAGGCTGAACCGGGCGGCGTCCTTCTGGTTCTCCGCCACCGCGTCCTCTAAGTCCAGCATAATGCTGTCACAGCCGTAGATGTAGGCGTCCTTGATCAGGCCCGGCTTCTGGGCGTTCATGAACATCATGGTTCTGCGCAGGCGGAACCGTTCGGGCTTGGGTCTTACGATCATCTCACCGCACCTCCCCAGGGAATATTCTTGGCGGAAGCGCCGCAGCTGCGATACACCGCGCACTCCACTCTTGCCTTCAGGGTGCAGTCCAGAGCGCCCTTGTCCACTACGGTGACATTGGCGTTTTCAACTCCCAGCCGTTCCAGGGTTTCCAGAACCGTTGCCTTGATCTGTCTTCCGTACTGATTCATGACGGTGCTGCTCAGGTCCAGGTTGATGCCCTCGCCCGGCTCTACGGTGACCAGAGCGTCGCTGGATTCCAGAGTGCCCGCCGCCGCGGTTTTCAGAATCTCCATGTTTTCTTCCTGCCTTTCGTTTGTTTTTCGTTTTTGTTCATGTCTACAATATAAACGCTTTTTTCGATAATTGCAAATATATAGAATTTATGAAAAGCATAGGATATTTCTTATAATACCCCGGTTTTTCTTGACATCCATAAGGTATATGTTATACTGAATATAGATTGCACATAATTACATTTGTCACTTTACACCAAATTGGGGAGGCATTCTTTTATGAACCTGAAGCAGGCAAAATATGTGAAAACCATTGCCGAATGCGGCTCCCTCACCGCCGCCGCGAAGCAGCTCTTTGTCAGTCAGCCCTCCCTGAGCCAGATGCTCCGGCAGATCGAGGAGGAGATCGGTCTGCCTATCTTTGACAGGAGCGTTTCCCCCATCCGCCTGACCTATGCCGGAGAAAAGTACCTACAGGCGGCAGAGCGGATCCTGGCCGCCAATGCGGAACTGGAAAGCCAGCTGCGGGAGATCAAACAGGAGCATTCCGGCCGTCTTCGCCTGGGGATCAGTGTCACCCGGGCCATGCAGGTCATGCCCCTGGTGCTGCCCATCTTCGCCGAGCAATACCCCGGGGTCACCCTGGAGCTGTCAGAGGGCGGCTCCGCCACTCTGGAGGCCATGCTTCAGGAGGGAAAGATCGACCTGGCCTTTGCGGCTCTGGAATCCACCGGCGTAGGCCTTGCCTATGAGCTGGTGGAAAAGGAGGTCATCGGCATTCTGGCTGGCCGGGACTCCCATCTGGCAAAAAACTATGTTTCCGGCACCCCGGTACCATTGGAGGCCGCAAAGGGAGACAGCTTCGTCAGCCTGACCCAGAGCCATTCCTCCCGGATCGTCCAGGATCGGCTGTTCCGAACCCGGGCCTTCCAGCCCCACATCCTCATGGAGACGGATTCTTTGGAGGTGGGCCGCCGGGTAGCGGTGGAGGCGGGAGCCTGTATGATCCTGCCCAATATCTATGTGGACGACTATGTGCAGCAAAAACGGGGCGAATTCTTCCCTCTGGCGGGATATGAAAACCACCGGCACTTCTACGCCTGCTACCGCAAGGACGAGTTCATCCCCCAGTACACCCGGACGTTTATCCAGATCACCACCCAGGCCCTGGCAAAGGAAAAAGCGAGGATGATGAGTTATCAAATTTAGGGCATAAAAACCCGGCTGTCTCGGAAGGAACCTGAGACAGCCGGGTATTGTTGGATTTATGGAGAATTTGAGAATTCACGATAGGGCACTGGCGGCAAAGGCGATCACGCAAAGGAATATGACGCCCACGCTGAATATGACAATTACCTTCTTAACCTGCTGATTCCCCTTTACTGTCATATCGATTTTATCCGCAAGCAAGGCGCAGACAATGGCAGCTATGATTAGCAGTACAGAAACTTCCTTCATATTATCCCTCCATTGCCTGTAGATCCTCTAGGAAGAAAATTCCCTCTGCCAGGTTGATGAACGTTTCCTTATCTTTTAATGAATAGGACTTTCCATTCCACCAGACTGTATTGTTGTTTGCGGATACCGTCTGATCTGTGCCATCTCTCAAATGATAGGTGATCGAAATGAGCGGTTCTTCTGTCGTATCTGCCTGTTCAAACAAGTCATATTTCAGGAAGCCTGTAAGCTTGCGTGCCAGCTCCAGATCCTCCTTGTCGGAAATCTCCCTGACCGCATCCGTCACACTGGGACAGGAAATGCTGACAGATTGCACCTCTTTCAAATCGGGCAGCCCCCAAAGCCACATTCCCCCGGTCAGGGCCTTGACGCCCATTACCAAAAACGTGGCCAGAGCCACTTCCAGCACAAATCGCATCAGATATTTGAGAACCTTATTCACAAGTAGTCACCTCTCACGGCCTCCGGTTTGCAGGAGCGGGACGTCCTTCTTCTCCCTGGGATGGGACACACCCTTGGATATTACAGCACCGTCAGCTTGTCAGCCGGAACCATGTCCTTGAGCAGCGCCCACAGTGCATCCGAATCCTGATCCTGAAGACAGGTGTGGGGCAGGACAAAGGCCTGAACCGGGTTTAAGTAAAGGTAGGTTGCCAGGGTGTCCCGATAGGCGTGGTACACCCGCTTCCATTCGTAGTCCGCCTTTTCCTTCTCGCTCCACACATGGATGCCCGTTTTCTCCCGGGTCAGCTCCAGGCTGTAGACGTTCTGGGGCCGCTTCAATCCCAGCACCCGCACCTGCTTGCGCAGGGAGAAATAAAAGCTGACGAAATATACCACCGGCATCCCCAGTCCCACCACCAGCAGCACGCTTCCCAGGAAGACGGCTCCCCGGACATGGCGCATCACAAAGCAAACAATGGCGCAGACAGACAGAATGGCGGCGAAGGTCACAGGCGCCCGCCACATTTTCCGGCGGCGAAGAACGTCGAAGGTGGTAAAGCGGAGGAAAATTTCCTCTGTCATCAAAACATCGATCCGCATGGTGTCGCCTCCCAGCGCTCAAATGTCGTAGATCTGGCAGACCTCGGTAGGCCCTTCCAGCATCAGACCGGTAATGGTATTTCCCTCCCCGGTGACCGTGACGGTCAGATCGCCGCCCCGGTTGTGAGCGGTAAGTACCCCTCCGGGCAGCCGTCCCTGAAGCCACAGCACGCTGGCAACGGAAGCGGTACCGGTGCCGCAGGCCAGGGTATAGTCCTCCACACCCCGTTCAAAGGTCAGGATCCGGATCTCTCCCTCTCCCAGAACCTGGAAGAAGTTGATGTTCGCCCCCTTGGGAAAGGCAGGGTCAAAGCGAAGGGCACGGAAGCGCTCCCTGAGGGCGTCGGCATCGGCCCACAGATCTCCCGGATATTCCACAACCCCATGGGGAACTCCGGGACAGCCCAGCTCCACATAGGCAGCATCTTCCTTCCGGTGGAGATCCAGGACACCGGGGTTATTCAGCTTCACCCGGTACCGGTTCTGATCCAGCCGCCAGCCATATACCAGGCCCGCGTCTGTCTCCACCACCATTTCCTCCCCCGCAATGCCATTGTCATAAGCAAACCGGCAGATGCACCGGGAACCGTTGCCGCACATCTCACCCCGGGTGCCATCGGAATTGTAAAAGTGCAGCCGGAAATCGGCTTTGCTGGAATAGTCCGTGGCCATGAAGCCGTCGGCTCCGGTCAGTTTACATAACTTTACAGCAAGTGCAGGATAGTCCAGCGACTTTCCCCGGGCATCCAGGACCATAAAGTCGTTGCCCGCACCGTTCATATAGGTAACCAGCATGGTTTTTCCTCCTTAGCCCAGCATGGATTCCATGTTGTAGAATCCGGGTTTCTTTCCCACCATGAACCGGGCAGCGTCCACCGCCCCATCCGCCAGCAT
>CAYMWT010000183.1:0-5161 GCA_964394055.1 uncultured Oscillospiraceae bacterium | reverse complement strand
TGTAAGTAACGGTATTATAACAGACCTGTTTACAAAATGCAACCCCTTTTTTGAAAAAAATTACATAATTGTAACCTAAATTTCTTTTTCATTCCTGTGCTGTCCTCCATTCTCCCCTTCTGTCATTTTATTTTTGGGAAATCCCTGCCGACTTGCAAGGAATTTGCCACAAAAATGTTTTCCTTTTCCTTCTGCTTCTCCCATTTTTCGGGGCATTGACTTTCCCCGCTGCCGCTGGTATACTCCAATTAGTGAATTCATTCCCTCAGGAGGAACGCTTTATGGGAAACCGTGTCATGATCGGCATGAGCGGCGGCGTAGACAGCTCTGTAGCCGCCTATCTTTTACAGCAGCAGGGCTTTTCCTGTGTCGGGGCCACCATGGATCTGTACCCCACCGGAGCCCAGGATGCCCGGGACGCCGCCGCCGTCGCTCAGCGGATGGGAATTGCCCATCACATTTTTCCCCTGGAAGCAGAATTTGAAAAACAGGTGATCTCCGAATTTGCCGCCGCCTATGAGCAGGGGCTGACTCCCAATCCCTGCATCCGGTGCAACCGCACCATGAAGTTCGGACGGATGATGGAATTGGCGGAGGAATACGGCTGCCAATATGTCGCCTCCGGCCATTACGCCCGGATTCGCCGGGACGAAAAGACAGGCCGCTATCTATTGTATAAGGCGGTGGATTCCAAAAAGGATCAAACCTACTTTCTCGCCTGTCTGTCCCAGCAGCAGCTCAGCCGCATTCTGTTCCCTCTGGGAACCCTTAGTAAGGAGGCGGTACGACAGATTGCCCAGGATAACGGCTTCCTCACTGCCAGAAAACGGGACAGCCAGGACATCTGCTTTGTACCGGGAGGCGACTATGGGGCTTTTCTGGAACGCTACACCGGGAAAAGCTACCCGGATGGGGACTATCTGGATCTGAACGGCAATGTAGTGGGGCGGCACCATGGCGCGGTGCGCTATACCCTGGGTCAGCGAAAGGGCCTGGGCATCGCTCTGGGTTCGCCGGTATATGTCTGCGGCAAGGACATGGAGAAGAATACCGTCACCCTGGGCAGCAATGAGGCCCTGTTTTCCCAGGGTCTGCGTGCAGACGGATGGAGCTGGTACCCCTTCCCTGACCTGACCCGACCCCTTCGGGTCACCGCAAAAATCCGACACTCTCCGTTTGAGATTCCCGCCCTGGTCACACCGGAGGGCAACGGATCTGCCCGGGTGGACTTTGACGCACCCCAGCGGGCAGTCACTCCGGGACAGGCTGTGGTGCTGTATCAGCAGGAGCTGGTCATCGGCGGCGGCACCATCCGGGAGGCCATTTCGTAAATTTTTCCCATATTCCCATAGGAGGATGTATATGTCTCAGAGAACCTATATTGCCATTGACCTGAAATCCTTCTATGCCTCTGTAGAGTGCATCCAGCGGGAGGTCGATCCCATGACCGCCTGCCTTGTGGTGGCAGACCCCAGCCGGACGGAGAAAACCATCTGCCTGGCGGTGTCCCCTGCCCTGAAGAGCTACGGCATCCCCGGACGTCCCCGGCTGTTCGAGGTGGTGGAGCAGGTAAAGAAAATCAACATGAGCCGCAGGCAGCGCATTCCGGGCCGGGAGTTTACCGGCTCCTCCTGGGACAACCGGAAGCTGACCGCCGACCCTTCCCTTTCTCTGGATTATATTGTAGCGCCTCCCCGGATGGGACTTTACATGGAAACCAGCACCCGGATCTACCAGATCTATTTAAAGTATGTGGCTCCCGAGGATATCCACGTCTATTCCATTGACGAGGTATTCATGGACGTGACCAACTATTTAAAGACCTACGGTCTCACAGCCCGGGAGCTGGCCATGAAGATCATCCTGGATGTGCTCTACACCACCGGCATCACCGCTACCGCCGGCATCGGCACCAATCTGTACCTGGCCAAGGTGGCCATGGACATTGAGGCCAAGCACATTCCGGCAGACCGCAACGGTGTCCGAATCGCGGAGCTGGACGAAATGTCCTATCGCCGGTCCCTGTGGACCCATCGTCCTCTTACGGACTTCTGGCGGGTAGGCCGGGGCATTGCCAAAAAGCTGGAAGCCAACGGCATGTTCACCATGGGCGACGTGGCCCGGTGCTCTCTGGGAAAGCCCTCCGACCTTCACAATGAAAATCTGCTGTACAAGCTGTTCGGTGTCAACGCTGAGCTGCTCATTGACCACGCCTGGGGCTGGGAGCCATGCACCATTGCCCAGATCAAGGCCTACAAGCCGGAGAGCAATTCTGTCGGCTCCGGTCAGGTGCTGTCCTGCGCCTACGACTTTGACAAGGCCCGGCTGATTGTCCGGGAGATGGTGGATCTTCTGTCCCTGGATCTGGTGGATAAGGGGCTGCTCACCAATCAGCTTGTCCTGACCGTAGGCTATGACATTGACAACAAGCAATATCGGGGAGAGATTTCCACAGACCGATATGGCCGGAAGATCCCCAAGCATGCCCACGGCACCCAGAATCTGCCCAAAATGACTGCCTCCACCAAATTGCTCACCGAGGCTGCCATGACCCTGTATGACCGGATCGTAGACCCTTCCCTTCTCATTCGCCGGATGTATATTTGCGCGGGCCATGTGCTCCCGGAGACGGAGGTTCTGGGGGAACCGGCTATGGAGCAGCTGGATCTGTTTCAGGATCCCGCCTCCCTGGAAGCCGAGGAAACCGCTCTGGAGCGGGAGCGTCGGATGCAGGAGGCTCTGCTTTCCATTAAGCGGAAATACGGAAAAAACGCCATTTTAAAGGGCATGAATCTGGAGGAAGGGGCCACAGCCCGGGAGCGAAACGGAATGACAGGAGGCCATAAAACATGAAAAGCCCCTACGAGGACATTATCCACCTTCCCCGTCCCATCTCCAAAACCCACATACCCATGTCCCTCCAGGATCGGGCCGCTCAATTTTCCCCCTTTGCGGCCCTGACCGGCTATGACGCGGCCGTTGCGGAAACTGCCCGGCTGACGGAAACCGCCATGGAGCTGGATGTGGACGCCCAGGCAGAGTTGAGCGAAAAGCTGCTGCTCCTCCAGCGCCGGATCTCTCAGGCCCCCTCCGTTACCGTCACCCATTTCGTGCCGGATCCCAGGAAGGCGGGAGGCACCTATGTCACCACCACAGGCATCCTGCGCAAGCTGGACAGCCTGAACCAGTGGCTGCTTTTGGAAGATGGCACCAGGATTTTCTTCGGAGACATTCTGTCTCTGGACAGCCCAGTCTTCCCTGCCCTGCCCAGGGAGATCCCGCCGATTCCATCAGAGGAACCGTAAAATGCCCGGTGAGAATTTGGTTCTCACCGGGCATGATTCGCAGTATATCCTGTTGTTTTACGGATTCTGAGGGGTGGAAACCTCGGCAATGTTGATGGAGTGACCGCCGATACGGTTCAGGCAGTTCAGGAATTCTCCAAACAGAATGCCGGCATCGCTGGAGCACTCGCTCCGGCGCATCCGCTCCATGTGGTTTTCCTGGGACTGGTTGGCCTGCTTCCGGATTTCCCGCTGGAGCCGTGCCAGACGCTTCAGCTCATCAAAGGACATATCCTGACTATAGAAGCCCGCAACCGCTCCGGTGTACAGTGAGACGGCGTTCCCGCAGATATCCGATAGCTCCTGCTTCGCTTCGTCGGAATAGGTGATGCCCTGCTCCAGACTCCGCTCCACCAGGTGCAGCATTTTTTCCGCATAGTCGCCGATGCGCTCCAGGTCGTTCAGGGCCTGATAGACCCGGTTGACGTATTTGGCGTCCCTGGGAGAAATTTCGTGAACATTCAGCTTCACCAGGAAATCGCTGATGGCATCGGCCAGGAAGTCGATCACCGTCTCATTCTGCATGATCTCCTTTTCATGCGCCGCCGTGTTGGCAGTCATATCCTCTCTGGCCATGGCGATGTTCTCCGTAACCAGCTTGCCCATCCGGTCAACCTCGTTGCGGATCTGGAGCATAGTAACACTGGGAGAGCCAACCAGGTTGACGTCGATGAATTCCAGGCGGCAGGCATCCTCGTGAACCTGCTTGGGGATGATCTTGTAGGTGAGCTTCACCACCAGGTTGGTCATAGGCAGCAGCACCGCAGCGCTCACCGCCTTGAAGATGATGTGCAGCATGGACACCTGGAAGGCAGGATCCGGGATCACAGAGGCTACCCAGTCCGTATAGGGCAGGGCCATGGTAACGGGGAGCATGATAATCGCGCCCACCACGTTGTTGATCAGGTAGATGATGGAGGCCCGCTTGGCGTTGTTTCTGGCGCTCATAGAAGCGAGGATCGTGGGCATGGCGGAACCGATGTTGATGCCGCAGATCAGATAGGAGGCAAAGTTCAGAGGCATCATCCCCTGCATGGCCAGCGCCTGAACGATACCGACGGCCGCCGAGGAGCTTTGAATCACAGCACACAGTGCCGCGCCTACCAGCAGACCCAGGATTGGGTTGGTGGCATGGAGAATGAAGCTCTGGAACCACAGAGCATCCTTCAGCGGCTCCATGGCACCGCTCATGGTATGCAGTCCCTGGAACAGCAGTCCGAAGCCCAGAATTACCTGGCCGACGTGCCGGTACTGGCGCTTGGAGCCGTAGAGCATCAGGGCCGCGCCCAGGAAAATGCAGAAGGGCGCAATGCCGGACGCATCCAACGCAATCAAAATGCTGGTGATGGTGGTACCGATGTTGGCGCCGAAGATAACGCCGGTGGCCTGGAACAGGTCCATGATCCCGGCGTTCATAAAGCCCATGACCATCACGGTGGTGGCGGACGAGGACTGGATGACCACGGTAACCAGGGCGCCCAGCAGGAAGCCCAGGATCCGGTTCCGGGTCAGCTTCTCCAGCAGATCCTTCATCCGGGAACCCGCTGCCATTTCCAGGCCCTCGCCCATATACTTCATTCCGAACAGGAACGCTCCCAGACCGCCCAGGAGAGAAATAATATTGGATGCGCTCACAGGCACTCCTCCAACTTCTGTTTATATTTTTTTATCAGAGATAGTATCTCCAATTTTCCCTTATTTTACAGTATAACAGAAGGCGTCCTGCTTTGCAACATTTTTCTGTTTTTGCACAATAAATATTGGGGCAGGCGATGCCGCCTGCCCCATGGTGATATCCTATTGAACCATCCTGTTAT
>CAYMWT010000182.1:0-5168 GCA_964394055.1 uncultured Oscillospiraceae bacterium | reverse complement strand
GGACAGCATCAAGTACACCCAGGAGCTGCTGGAGTACAACGTGGGGGTGCTGTTTCAGAACGATAACATCAACACCCTGGATTCTGACAGCGAGTTTCGTCTGGTGGTCATGGCAGGCGTAGCCCAGGATGAAATACGGAAGCTCTCTGAACGATTAAAATTTGGTTTTCGGCAGGCTATCAAGAACGGTCATGTGCTGGGCAATGATAAACTCTACGGCTACGATAAGAAGGATTGCGTTTTGACAATCAATGAGGAAGAAGCAGAGATTGTCCGCATGATTTTCAACCTTTACGCCAATGAGAAGCTGGGTACCCGGAGTATCTCCAAGAAGCTTACCGAAATGGGCTACACCAGCCGGGAGGGGAATGCCTTCAACACCCTGACCATTCGCCATATTTTGGAGAATCCCAAGTACAAAGGCTGGTACTGCGGCAACAAAACTCAGAGTCTGGACTACCGCACCAAAAAGAAAGCATTTCTGGATGAAAGCGAGTGGCTCATGTACCCGGATCCCACCATCCCGGCGATTGTCCCGGAAGAATTATGGAATCGGGCAAATGCCCTGTACAAGAAAAGGAGAGAAGAAATGATGGCACACAGCAGCGGTGAAAGCTTCCATAACCGGTATCCCTACAGTACAAAAATCATCTGCGAGGAACACGATACCACCTTCCACCGGCAGGTGCTGGAAAGCAGCAAGGGGAAAAAGGAGGTCTGGCAATGCAAGGTCTACCGTACCCACGGGCGAGCTGCCTGCTCCGCACCCCAAATCCGCAGCAGCGAACTTAACTTGATTCTCAGTGAGATTTTCAAGGAGCTGATGAAGGATAAGCAGACGATCATTGATTCCCTTGTCACAGTGCTGCTCAGCGTCCCCAAGGAAGTGGACTACGGACACCAGCGCCGCCGGATAGAGGACGAGATCGGAGAAATCAACACCAAGAAAGATCGCCTGCTGGATTTGAGTGTGGCGGGTGCCTTGACGGTGGAGGAATTCAAACAGCGGAATGACGCCATGAATGTGCAGATCCGGATGCTGGAAACCCAGCTTGCGGCTATCCGGGAGGAGGAAGCCAAGTGCGGGGATGGGACGCTGAATATCGGGGAAATCCGCCGGGTGCTGGACAAAGAACTGAGCTTTGAAGGGGAGATCAATACCGCCCTGGTTGCCTCTATCTTAGAGAAAATTGTTGTAAAAAAGGGGAGTACCAAGGAGGAAATCCACCTGGATGTCTACCTAAAGTTGGGACAGCAGTATGAGGCCATTTATGCCCCATCAAAAACCTCCGCCAGCATCAACCGTCTAAAAAATACTACGCCCAGACTTCCGATCAGGAGGACCTGATTTCCATTGGTACCATTGGGCTGATTAAGGGAATCACCACCTTTGACGCAGCCAAAGGGGCGAGACTGGCTACCTATGCCGCCCGGTGCATTGAAAATGAAATCCTCATGTACTTCCGCTCCCAGAAGAAAAACGCCCAGGACGTGTCCCTGTTTGACAGCATTGAAACCGGCGCTGACGGGACGCCGCTTGCTCTGATGGATGTGGTCAGCGAGGATACAGACCTGATGGAGCAGGTGTCGGCCAGGGAAATGACAGTGCTCCTCCGCAGGGCCATGGATACCTGCCTCACAGCCCAGGAAAAACAGGTGATCCTCCTGCGCTACGGCCTGGACGGCAGACAGCCCAAGCGGCAGAGGGAGGTGGCGGAGGAACTGGGGATCAGCCGGAGCTATATCTCCCGAATCGAGAAAAAGGCTCTGGGGAAGCTTCGGAAGGCGTTGGAGGAATAAAGAAGGGCCAGCCCGGTTGGGCTGGCCTGATATGCTTATTTTTCCAGGATTACCGGGCAGTCTCCGGCGTCCAGAGCGGCACGGATATGGGCGGCGGCATCGGCAGGGGAGAGTTTTACCTGCTCGCCTGTGAGCATGTTCTTCACGGAACACATGCCTTCCGCAAGCTCGTCCTCACCCAGCAGCACGGCAAAGGGGACTCCCAGCTTGTTGGCATAGGCCATCTTCTGCTTGAACTTCTTTTGCTCGCCGTACAGCTGTACCCGCAGACCGGCAGAGCGGAGAGCCTCCGCCAAAGCAATGGCAGGGCCGGGGGTCTCGGTCATGGGCAGCACCAGGGCATCGGCGGGAGCGCTGGGCAGGTCGGGGTTCAGAAGACCCTGCTCGTCCAGAACGTAGAAGAGCCTGGTCAGGCCGATGGAAATGCCCACGCCGGGCAGAGGCTTGTCAATGTAGTAGCCTGCCAGATTGTCATACCGGCCGCCGGAACAGACGGAACCGATCTCCGGATGATCCAGCAGGGTGGTCTCATAGACGGTGCCGGTGTAGTAGTCCAGACCCCGGGCAATGGTCAGGTCAACGGCAAAGTTTTCTTCCGGTACGCCAAAGGCGGAAAGGTTGGCAGTCACGGCCTTCAGCTCGGAAAGACCCTGGTCGAACAGCTCGTCCTTTCCGGCGTAGCCCTCCAGGGCGGCGAGAACCTCACCGTTGGTACCGGAAATGGAAATGAATTTCAGAATGTCCTCCGCCTGATCTTCTGCCAGGCCGGTGTCCTCCAGCAGAAGGGTACGAACCTTGTCAGGGCCGATCTTGTCCAGCTTGTCCACGGTGCGCATAATGTCGCCGCTTTTCTCCGTCAGACCCAAGAGGCAATAGAAGCCGTTCAGGATCTTCCGGTTGTTCACCCGGATCTGGAACCGGTTCAGGCCGAAGCCCTTGAACACCTTGTAGATGATGGCGGGGATCTCCGCCTCGTTGAGGATGTCCAGCTTGCCGTCGCCGATGATGTCAATGTCCGCCTGGTAGAATTCCCGGAACCGGCCCCGCTGGGCACGCTCTCCCCGGTAGACCTTGCTGATCTGGTACCGGCGGAAGGGGAAGGCCAAGTCGCTGTAGTGCAGAGCCACATATTTGGCCAGAGGCACCGTCAGATCAAAGCGAAGAGCCAGGTCGCTGTCCCCCTTCTGGAAGCGGTAGATCTGCTTTTCCGTCTCGCCGCCGCCCTTGGCAAGCAAAATCTGGGCGTCCTCAATGGCGGGAGTGTCCAGAGGGGCAAAGCCGTAGGAAGCGTAGGTGGAGCGCAGAATCTCCATCATTTTTTCAAAGCGAAGCTGCTTATTCGGCAACAGCTCCATAAAGCCGGACAGGGTCCGGGGCTTGATGATCTCCATAGAAGATATTCTCCTTCCGTAAAATGTGAATATGCGCTGCATAAAAATACAAAAGCAAGGCAAAAAGCCGCCCCGCCAGAAGCAGGGCGGCAGTAGAATACAAGTTTAATATCTGGATTTGGAATGAAGCATTTCCCGCCAATCCAGGTCGCCCCGCTGAAGACCCATAATGAGCATTTCCGCGCTGGCGAGATTCGTGGCAATGGGGACGTTATGCTTGTCGCAGTGGCGAATGGTCTCCACCATCTGGCTGTCGTCCCAGGGATCGGTGGTGTTGGGATCGGTGAAGAGAAGCACCAGGTCGATTTCGTTATAGGCAATCCGGGCGTTGATCTGCTGATGACCGCCCTGCTTGTGGGAGAGAAGTAAGGTAATGGGCAGACCGGTACTGTCGGCAATGAGACGACCGGTGGTGGCGGTGGCAAACAGACTGTGCTTTGTCAGAACACTTTTGTAAGCGGTGCAGAACTGTACCATCAGTTCTTTCTTCTTATCATGGGCTAAAAACGCGATGTTCACAGCGATCACTCCTTTTCTGTTGATATCTATATCTTTTATCGGAAAGCAATGGGTTCGGGGATGCCTTGAATACGATTTGCAATGCGGCGGAAGCTGTTGGCGGCGGGACAGCCGGGAGCATACAATAGCAGCGGACGTCCAAAGGCAGCTGCCAGGGTCACCTGAGGATCTTCGGGGACTATTCCGGCCAGGGGAAGCCCGGCGGTATCCATCACATCGTCAATGGTAATGCGCACAGTTTTCAGCATGTCCTTACGGACACGGTTGACGATGAGCCGGACATTCCGCTTTCCCATCAGCTCCAGCAGATCCGCGACTCTGGCGGCGTCCCGGACGGCGGCAGGGCCGGCTCCGGTGACCAGAAGAAACCGTTCCCCGGGAGCGGCAACCAGGCGGAAGCCTGCGTCTACTCCGGCGGGAGCGTCCAGAAGAATGAAGTCAAATTCCTGCTTTGCCTGGCGAAGCATGGCGGTGAAGGGCCGCAAATCGATGGACTCTATGGCACGGTTCATAGGCGCGGTGAGAAAATAAAGGCCGGGATAGTTGGGATGCCGGGCCGCGTCACTGAGCGCGTAGCCGCCCTCGCACACATCCAGGAAGGAAAGGGCGCTGCCATCGGAGAGACCCAGAGAGATGTCCAGATTCCGAAGGCCCACGTCGCAGTCAACGCACAAAACCCGGTTTCCCTGCTGAGCAAGGGCCGCGGCGATGCCGGCACAAACGGAGGTTTTCCCGGTTCCGCCCTTTCCGGACAGGATCGCAAAGATTTCCCCCAAGGTTTGTCGCCTCCCATGCCATAATTTAGCACTATTATAAAGGAATTTTCACCAAAAAGCAAGAGATATTTGTGGGTTTTGGAAATATATTTTGGCAGAATATCCAAGATGGCAGAATTTCCCAGTCCTGGGAAAGGGGCAGGCACGGATGTAAAATATCAGGAATCGGGGAAAAAGGGGTTGCACGGGAAGGGAATCTGCTGTATAATTGAAGGGTAAAAAACGGGTGTACGCCCGATAATTGGAGGAATGATACCCATGTTTAACGCAATGATCGAGACACTGAAGGCAAATCCCCGGAAGATCGTGTTTACTGAGGGCCACGACGCCCGTATTTTGGAAGCTACCTCCCGTCTGGTTGAGGGCGGTTTCCTGACCCCCATCCTCATCGGCAATGTGGAAGAGGTCAAGGCCAACGCTGCCAAGGGCGGCTTCAACATCGAGGGCGTGGAGATCATCGATCCCGCTACCTACGAGGGCATGGACGCCATGGTCGAGAAGATGGTGGAGCTGCGCAAGGGCAAGATGTCCGCTGAGGACTGCCGGAAGGCTCTGAGCAAGGGCAACTATTTCGGCACCATGCTGGTGAAGATGGGCTACGCCGATTCCCTGCTGGGCGGCGCTACTTACTCCACCGCCGATACCGTCCGTCCCGCTCTGCAGATCGTGACGACCAAGAAGG
>CAYMWT010000181.1:0-5201 GCA_964394055.1 uncultured Oscillospiraceae bacterium | reverse complement strand
ACGTTGGGAATGCCCACCACCATGACCCGTAAGGGGCGGTTCATGCCCCGTTTCGCGTCCCGCTCCAGCTTCTCCGCGCAGGCAGTCCGGGCGGCGGGGGTAAACTCGCCGATCCCCTTCCGGGTCTTGCAATCTGTGGCAATGACCGCCATGCCCTTTTTCTGAAAATAGGCCGCCCATTTTTTTGTGGCTGCCGGGTCTGCCAAATCCATCCGGTTCAGCACAATGATTCTGGGTTTCGTTCCACAGATCGCGTCAATATCCGGATTCCGGCTGGACATAGGGATTCTGGCGTCTACAATCTCACAAACGGCGTCCACCTGCTTCAGATCCGCCTCGATTTGACGACGGGTCTTGGTCATATGGCCGGGATACCACTGAATATTCATTCTCTCCTGTCCGCTCATTTCACTGCTCCGATTCGTTTATAGTCTCTTGCTTCCAGACCGTGGTTGGTTCCCGGCAGAAAACGGTACAGGGCTTTCCCTAAAATCTCCCGTTTATCGATCTGACCAATCTCCCAGCTCCGGCTGTCCTTCGATACCCCTCGATTGTCCCCCAGGACGAAGACGCAGTCCTTTTCCACCGTCAGAGGAAAGGACGTTCCCGCAGAATCCACGGTGGGACTGTTGGTGTAGGGCTCTGTAAGGGGTTCATCGTCCACATACACAATTCCGTTTATGAAGTCGATATCCACGGTCTGTCCTTCCGTGGCGATGACCCGCTTGACAATGGGCGCGCCATCGTCAAAGGTTTTCTTGCTGATGACCACAATATCCCCCTGCTTTGGTTCATGGTAGAATAGGTTGCTCAGCAGCAGCATATAATCTCCGTCCCACAAGGTTGCGTACATGGAATCTCCCGATACCACAATCACCCGGAACAGCAGCAAAAACACCAGTATAATGGCGGTTAGATAATAAATCAGGTCATGGAGATATAGCACCAAAATCTTCTTCCAGTCCGCTTTTTCCTCCGGTTCCCCGTTTCCCTTCTTTTTTTCTGCCATGACTGCTTCCTCCTCCATTGGCAGCTTCTTCCTCTGCCAAGTCCGCTGTAAGTATAACACAGATCCATTCTTTTTTCTATAACAAAGTGTGAAGAATGCCCCATTATAATAAAAAGAGAGGGCCACGCCCTCTCTTTTTATGGAATGCAGGATTAAACCTTCTCCTTGACCTTCGCTGCCTTGCCGGCGCGACCACGCAGGTAGTACAGCTTTGCCCGACGAACCTTGCCCTTACGGACAGTCTCGATCATGGCCACGTTGGGAGAATGCAGGGGGAAGACCTTCTCACAGCCAACGCCGTAAGAGATCCGGCGAACGGTGATGGTCTCGCCGATGCCGCCGTGCTTCCGGGCGATGACGGTGCCTTCAAACACCTGAATACGCTCGCGAGCGCCTTCCTTGATGCGCACATGCACACGAACGGTGTCGCCGACCTGTGCTTCAGGCAGCTCTTCCTTCATGTACTGGCTGTTCAGAGCCTTTACTAAATCCATTTCTTGTCCTCCTTAAATATTAGGCGTTCATGCGCGCTTCAGCCGCAGAGGACGCACCTTGATTTCACACCGACTTATTTTAGCATAGGATTCCTGGAAAATCAAGTATTTTTTTCGGAAAATTCAGGCTTTTTTCCGGGATTTGTACCTTGGATCCATAGGATTCCATTGTCCCGACAGATAACACAGAAGAAACAGGAGGAAAACCGTCAGATTATGGGCGATCATACAGCCCCAGGCGGAGACCAGGCCCAGGCCCAATATCTGGGTACAGACAAAGGAGCCGATGATCCGCACCCCCCACATGCCGCTGATGCCAAACAGGAAGGGCAGCACGGTGTTTCCCATCCCCTGCATCATGCCCTCGATGATAATGGACACCCCATAGAAAGGCTCCGACACCGCAACCATCCGCAATACCGTTGATCCCAGCGCAATGACCTGGGGATCCTTTGAAAACAGGGACATCATGTTGGGAGCGAAGGCAAACAGCAACCCTCCCGACAGGATCATCAGGCTCACCTCGATGAAAATGGTCATCCTTGCCAGATCCCGAACCCGACGGTTATCCCTCGCTCCCAGAGCGTTCCCCGCCAGGGTCGCGGCTGCCATCTGCATCCCGTAGCCCGGAATGTAGAAGGCGGACTCCACGGTGTTGGCAATGGTGTGAGCGGCGGTGGATACCTCGCCCAGGGAATTGATCATAGCGGCAAAGGCCACGAATCCCAGAGAGGTGCCAAACCGCTGCAAGCCGTTTGGCAGCGCCACCCGCAGACAGGGCTTCAGAACCTTCCAGTCAGGCTTGATGGACTGACCCTTGGGGGACACCATATCATGCTTCCACAGCACCAGGGTGATGCAGATGCCGCCCACCAGGAAGGAAACGGCGCTGGCCACAGCCGCGCCCAGAACCCCCATTCCGGCGCCCCAGATCCCGATTCCCCAAATCTCCCGGGAGGGATAGATCAGCAGGAAATTCAGGATCACATTGACCCCGTTCACCAGCAGCCCCACAAGCATAGGGGTTTTCGTATCCCCCGCCGAGCGAAGCAGGGTGCCGAACAGGATGATCGCCGCCCGGGCCAGCATGGGTGTATAGAGGATGAAGAAATACTGGGAGGCTACTTCCCGAATGGATGGGTCAACCTGCATCCAGCCCGGAACCTTCCCACTAAGCCCCAGGGTAACGGCCGTAAAGAAGGTACCCAGCACCAGTACCGCCAGCACCACCTGAGAGGCCGCGTTCCGTGCACCTTTAAAATCCTTTGCCCCGCAAGCCCTGGACACATAGGAGAGGAAGCCCACGCCCACAGCGGAAATGGTGGTTCCCACCAGCCAGCCGACGGTGCTGGTGGCGCCCACTGCCGCGGTGGCCTGGGTACCCAGGGTGCCAACCATGGCCGTGTCGATGTATTGCACCGCTGTCTGCATGAGCTGCTCCAGCATGGTGGGCCATGCCAGAGAAAAGATGGCAGGCGCAGCCTCCCAGGGGAGGGACGCGATCCATTTTCGTTTCATAAAACCTCCCCCTTTCGTTCACAGGAAAGAAAAAATCGACAAGCGCCCACCGGTGCTTGTCGATTTATGGTGGGCGAGGCGGGACTTGAACCCGCACGTCCGCAGTGAACACTAGAACCTGAATCTAGCGAGTCTACCAATTCCACCACTCGCCCATATAAGCGCCATCCTCCGACGGCTTGCTTATATTAGCATGAAGAAGCGGATTTGTCAAGTACCATTTTCCCTTTTTTCGGTTTTTTCTCCGTTATTCCGCGCCTGTCAGATATTGGGTAACGCAGTACAGGGTCTGACCGTTGTATTCTACCCTGGACCAGCCCACATCCCGGTTGATACCCGTCCGGGTTACCACTTCCCCGTTCTTGATGGATGCCACGACCACACAGTTGGGATCCTCCACACTGGGCATTGTCCGCAGATTCACCTCCAGCTTGGCGGTGACCAGATCGTTGCATTCCTCAAATTTGGTTTGGATCTCCCCTGCGGGTTTTGTCTCCTGTACGCCACCCTCCGCGGGCATCAGATAGCTGCTTACAGCATAGCAGGTTTCTCCGTTGTACTGTAGCTTTGACCAGCCGTTGTCACTGGTGCCGATGCAGGTAGCCACATCTCCGTTTTTCAGCTCGGCAATAACCGTAGCGTCCTCCCGCTCCACGCTGGGGAGCTTCCGCAGATTGACCAGCTTCTTCGCCGTTACCTGCTGATTGCAGGGGGTAAATTGGGTTTCAATCCCGTCTCCGTCGGAATCGGGTGCGGCGCTCTGGTTTTCCCCGTTGAGATCCGTAGTCAGATAGCTGGTTACCGCGTAATAGGTCTGTCCCTGGAAGGACAGCTTCGACCAGCCGCTATCGCTGACGCCGATCCGATCCGCGATTTCCCCATGCTTCAGGGTATAGAGCACCTGGCTGTCCTCGTCCTGGCTGGGCATGTCCCGGAGGTTGGTCTCCACCTTGGCCGTCACCTGGTCGCTGGCCGGAGAAAACCGCATCAGTGCCTCCGGATCGGGCCGGGCCTCCTCCGGGGGTTCCGGATCCTTAGCCGGTTCAATTCCGTCATAGCCGAAATAGCACAGGTTCAGATCCACGTCCGTTTCGATGCCGGGGAGGGCGCCCTCCTTGGTATACTGCCACATCTGGTGCTTCCCCTCATAGCTGGACTGGGCCGTTTCGGGATAGGGCTGTGCCGGGTATTGGGCCACCCAGACCTTATAGTGCTTTTCGATCCGCTTCATCTCCCAGAACATTTCCAGCTCGTTCTTGGAGCCGTAGAACATAGGCTCATAGCCCAGCTTCTTTATGGTTTTCAGGAAGACCAGGGCCGCGTCCGTTCGTTCTTCCTTTGTCATACCGTATTGGCGGCTCTCCGGATCCCGGAATCCCTCGCAGTCGTAGACCACCGGATATGTAATCGGGTATTTGGCAATTTGGTCAGCCACCCACTCGGCCTCTTCCCTGGCCTCCTCCCCAGAAACGGCGGTAGAGAAGAAATACACACCCACAGGGATCCCAGCCCTGGCAGCCTCCTGGAGATTGTATCGTCCGTTACTGTCCGCTTCAATCACTCCGTCACGAAGGGTGCGGTATCCGATCCGAACCATGGCAAAATCCACGCCGTTCTCAGCCACCTGCTGCCAGTCAATGGTACCCTGATATCTGGCCACATCGATGCCTGTACCGGTTGCCTCAATTTCCTTTGTCACTCTGGAGGGGCCGCATCCGGCAAGCAGGAACAGAACCGCGGAAAGCATCAGCGCGGCAGAAAGCCCCCGGATCACCATACGGCGTAACTGTGATTTCATAAACAAATCCTCTTTATTTCGTGGCTTTTCTTCCTATTCTATCATAAACGCCCAGGAAAGTCCATAGCCGTAAAATTTTCTTATACAATCAAATTGCGGCGAGCTATTGATTTTTCCGAAAACTACTGATATAATGTGGAGGCTAAGGAGATGTACCCAGGTGTCCGAAGGGCGCGGATTCGAAAACAAGCGACCATTTTGGAAGTCCTCAACCGATAATCCTTGATTTTAAGGGCTTTTCGGCTATCATTGAAAACAGAATACAGTTTCGTTCTCTCCATCAGTTCTCCCCTTTTTCCAAGGCGTTTTGAGAGCTGATGTTGAAGATAAAATACGGAGTGGTATCGAAGTGGTCATAACGGGACTGACTCGAAATCAGTTG
>CAYMWT010000180.1:0-5265 GCA_964394055.1 uncultured Oscillospiraceae bacterium | reverse complement strand
AACTACGGCGATGTAAAATATATAAAAAGTTAACATCCCGGGAGAAAACTATCATGTATGATCTTGGTCTTCGAATCAAAGAAACACGCATTCGGCGCAGGCTGAGTCAAAAGGAGCTGGCAGAAAAAATAAACAAGAGCAAGTCCGCAGTATGTGGTTATGAAACAAACGCACAGATCCCGCCGTTGGAGGTGCTTGTCAGTATTGCATCCGTGCTGAATGTATCTCTCGACTATCTTGTTGGTTTTGATGAGGCTGGTTCAATCTCACTGCGGAATCTGTCTGAACAGCAGAGAAATATTACCAACTTGCTTTTCGATGAATACTCAAACCCAACCAATGCGTCCCCCATTTTATCAGAACAACAAATTGCCATTATCCAAAAGCTGATGTGTCTGTTCAGCGGATATAGTGATAAATAGATTTCATATAGTATTGTTCTATATATTCAAAATTCCCTTTGAGCAGTGTGTAAACGCACCTCCGCTCAAAGGGAATTTCGATTTTAGGAGCAAAAAATCGCAGTTGCGCACGAATTGGTGAAAAAGTATGTGTCTTCTGTTAGAATACTGCAAATTAAACGTTGAACGCAGAACCAAATTCTCGGAGGTCACATATTGGAAGAAAAAGATAACCCATCTTTCTGGATACCCTGTCCCCTATGCGGCAGAAAAACCCGCACAAAGGTATACGCCGACACAGTCCTTGTCAGATTTCCCCTGTATTGCCTGAAATGCAAAAAGGAAATCCCCATCAATGTCATAAACCTAAAAATGGTCGTAAGCAACTGAGCCAGCCGGTTAAACGCAGAGCCTGCTTCCCTTTATTTCAAGGGAGGCAGGCTCATTTTATTTTCTCTGGGATCTTAACCCCTTTTTTACTTCGCAGCGTGGCAATTAATGTCTGACACAACGGGAGCAATAATTCCGCTTCTTCCTCGGTGCAGTCGCTGAGCAGAATCCGGAGCTGGGTAATGGTAGGGGCATCATCCTGGGATTCCGGATAGAAAAGTGCGTTTGCGTCTATTTTTAAGTAGCGAAACAGGGGATACAACACACACAGCTTTGGGTTCCCTCGATAGTTTTCAATGTTCAAGATTGTGCGGTTATCCATCTCCAGTGCGCTGGAAACATCCATCTGGGTAAGCCCCATTTGGGTGCGGGTTTTCCTTACCAGCTTGCCTAGAATCCGGGAAAATTCATACATTGCAATTCACCTCGGATTCATTTTACAATACATCCCCCTTTGAGGGAATGTGCCGTACTCCACTTAGAATATGGATTGCAATACATATATTAACAGGAAGGAGCTACATATTGCGTTTTACACGGAGAATAGAGAGGACAAATTCTGACCGCACTTTGGTATACGCAACGTAACCCCTATACAGAATTTGGTGTATTCCAGTACATTTTCTCGGTGACGTTTTGCTGCTCCACCGGCATTTTGCGCTGCCGCAGTCCTCCAATCAATCTGATTTTCAAAATTCAGATTGATTGGAGGAACAAACCATGGATGAAAAGCATCCAAACAGAAAGAAAGATAAGTTTAACCCCTATGTCCTGTCTATGGAAAATGGCTACCACTATGTGACCTTTCAGGATGGGCAGGGGATCACCCATAAAGTCCAAATCAGCAGTGTGGTGTACAAAGCCTTTGACAGCTTTGAGCTGAAAGACATTTCCTACTTCAACGCCGTAAGCCGCCATCAGGAGCATTCCGAATTGACGGAGGCCACGCTCCAGCGGCGAGCAATTTCTCTGCCAGAGGAACCGGAGGAACAGGTGCTTCGGGAAATGACATATCAGCAGCTACATAACGCCATTGCTGATCTTCCGGACATTCAACGCCGCAGGGTTTCCCTCTATTATTTTGAGGGGTATACCTATGAACAAATCGCAAGGATGGAGGGCTGCACAAAGCGGGCGGTAAAGTTCAGCGTGGATCATGCGCTGAAAAAGCTGAAAGAAAAAATCTGAAATATCTTTTGATTTCAGACTACACTTTTTCCAGATAAGTGAGCAAACAGGTGAGGGGACATTTCCTTCACCTGTTTGCAGCTTGACAACCGCATACCCATTCACCAGATACCTTCCCATTGCTTTTGCGATACGCATAAGCCACCTTCGCTGCTGCGCCATGATGTATCAGGCTGGGGGATGTCACGATGCCGTACTTCTTTTGAGAGGCGAGGCTTCAAGGCTTTTCCCGGTCTGATATGGAGCGAGTAACAGTCAGCGGAAACCTCCGGGCAGCTCCCGGAGGGGCGATGACCGGCAATGGGGACAATGATACTCCCGCCCAGTCACAGCCACAAGCAATGAGGGCGGCCGCATGAGAACCATGCGGGGGCAAAGACCCGTGGTGCTGATCCGCTGTCAGCCGTCTGGTGACTTCCCAGAAAAGCCGGGGTGTCGAGGACAAATAGGTTTTATAGAGCGAACAACGGCCAGCAGGAAACCACCCTTCTGGCCGATTACATACCAAAGAATAGGAGCTGAGACACATGATACAACCCTGTTTTCGAGGGGAACTTTACTACGCCGCCCTGGGTCAAGGCGTCGGCTCGGAGCAATCCGGCACCCGCCCGGTGGTGGTTTTACAAAACGATGTGGGAAACCGATACAGTCCCACCACCATTGTTGCCCCCATCTCCGGGCAGAGGGATACAAAGGCCAGCTTGCCTACCCACTACCATCTGGAGGGCATCGGGACGCTTAGGACACCCTCAACGGTTCTGCTGGAGCAGATACGAGTGATTGATAAAAGCCGCCTGGGGAGAAAGCTGGGCTGGCTGCCGCAGGAGCATATCCAGGGGATCGACCAGGCAATTAATATCAGTTTGGGGCTGGCGAATCAAGTAAAAGGGGAGATTTTGTACAATGAAGGATAAAAATGATGTTATCGCTATCAAGCTGATTCACATGATGTTTCGCAAAGGTCTCATCGATGCCACAGTATACCACCAAGTGCTGACACGATACGCTAACTAAGTCAAGGATGTCGTAGGCCCTGTCCGCATCCTCTACAAAATCCCAACTATCTTTTATACTTTGAGTCAAAGGAGGTGCTGACTTATGTATGGAACACAGCAGCTATATTTTGGGAATCTGGCGCTCGATCCCAATCGCCAACGTCAAATCGTCTACTACGGACGTGTATCCACAGAACACGAAGCACAGCTTGAGGCTCTGGAAAAGCAAATGCAGTGGTATGAGGATCAAACCAAGTATCATCCCAACTGGATGGTTATGGGACGGTATATTGACGAGGGCATCACCGGAACGCTTGCCAAAAAACGCCCGGCATTTATGAAAATGATTGAGGATGCCAGGCAGCGAAAATTTGACCTGATCGTAACACGGGAGGTATGCCGCTTTGCCCGGAACACGGTGGACACACTGGTTTTGACACGGGAACTGAAAAGCTATGGCGTAGAGGTATATTTTGTCTCTGACAACATCTGGACGATGGATGGGGACGGAGAACTTCGGCTCACCATTATGGCAACGCTGGCCCAGGAGGAAAGCCGCAAAATCTCCGAACGTGTTCTTGCCGGGCAAGCAATCAGTCGGCAGAACGGCGTGTTGTATGGGAATGGGAATATCATTGGGTATGACCGGGTAAATAGGACTTATGTAATCAATCCAGCGCAGGCAGAAACCATCCGAACGGTTTTTGAACTCTATGCCCAGGGATTAGGGCAGAAAGAGGTTGTCAATCAGTTGACCCTTCGCGGCTGCAAGGACGGAAACGGAAACGTCAAATGGTCTTGCGTAAAGATCAGCCGGATTCTACGCAACGCAACGTACATGGGCTACATCTGCTACAATAAGTCCAAAGTGAATAATTTTCTGGAGAAGAAGCGGATTAAGAACCTGGATGAGGATAGCATTGTTTTGGTGAAAGGCGATTTTGAACCGATTGTCTCAGAAGAACTGTGGCATCAATGTGAGCGAATCCGGAAAGGGCGCATTCAGCAGTTTCAAATGCCCTCCGGAGAAGAACGTAGACGTGGAACCAGAATCCCACAGCATTTGTGGGTAAAGAAACTGCATTGCCGCTGTGGAGCCGGGTACAGTCGCTTCAAATGGAGAGTACTCCAAGATGGAACACCTATCTATGGCTATCAATGTAATTACCGCAGTCAGAACCCAGCCAAAAGTTTTGTTGAGCGGAATCAAATTCAAGATCAAAAAAGCTGCGACGCTATCTCCCTGTGCGAGTGGAAACTGGAACTGATGGCCAAACGGGTATTTGAACGGCTGTGGGGCGATCAGAAGGAAGCCGTCCTGCGAGCGTGTCAGATGGTGGAATCTTGCCTGCAAACCACCTCTGCGCTCTCAGATTCAAAGGGTGCCGAAATGGAAGCAACGCTGAACAGACTGGAAAAGCGGATTCTCAACCTCGGTCAAATGCGGGCAGACGGAGAACTCACCAAAGAGCAGTACCAAAAGCTTTATTCCCAGGCCATGGAAGAACATGCCTCTGTGAAAAGGAAAATGGAACGCAAAACAATGCAGCCCACGGCACATCCTCAATATGACTTTGCGACCATCCAGAAGGGACTGAATCAGTTGGTGGACATATCTTCCCCGAAAATCTCCGAGGAACTGATTGATGAGTTTGTTGAAGCGATTGTCCCATCTGAAAACTACACTTTCCGCTGGAAGATGTGTTTTGGAAATTCGCCCGTAGTTTTTGATCTTCAAAGCATTCTACATCCCGATGTCTCTCCTGCCCTGTCCTTTACCATTGACTTTGAAGATGCCAAGCAATTTCGCATTTCAAACGCCCTACCTACCCAATTCCGGAAACGAGATTGGCACGATTTGAAGGTAGAGATATTTATCTGACCCAAATGCAGAAACAGACGCACCGTTTTTGGCGGTGCGTCTGTGCTGTTTTCAGTTGCTTTTCTCCGAAAATCGGGGATTACTTCATTGCAGGGGTTTCTTTAATAGCAGCCTGTGCGGCAGCCAGACGGGCGATGGGCACCCGGAAGGGGGAGCAGGACACATAGTCCAGACCGATCCGATGGCAGAACTCCACGCTCATGGGGTCGCCGCCGTGCTCGCCGCAGATGCCGGTGTGGAGGCTGGGACGAACCTTCTTGCCCTTCTCTACAGCCATCTCCATGAGCAGGCCCACGCCGTTCTGGTCCAGCTTGGCGAAGGGGTCGTTCTCGTAGATCTTGGCGTTGTAGTAGGCGTTCAGGAACTTGCCCGCGTCGTCACGGCTGAAGCCGAAGGTCATCTGGGTCAG
>CAYMWT010000179.1:0-5268 GCA_964394055.1 uncultured Oscillospiraceae bacterium | reverse complement strand
GGGCGTGCCCTCTCAGTCTCAGTGCTTTGCACTGAGCCAGCTCCCCCAGAGGGGGAGCCAAGGGCGTGGTTTAAATTTTCAGACCCGTCAGTAAATGGGGAAACCCACTTGCCTCTCCCTTCGGGAGAGGTGGCACGGCGTAGCCGTGACGGAGAGGGCCTTAGGCTAGTGCGCCATAGGCAGTCTCACCGTAACCAGCGTACCGCCCCCAGGGGCGTTCTCCAGGGTCAGCGTGCCATCGTGCATTTCCACAATCTCATCGCACACCGCCAGCCCGATGCCGGTACCCCGGGCCTTGGAGCTGCCCTTGTAGAATTTTTTCTTCACCAGAGGAATCTCATCCTCGGGAATGCCGGGGCCGTAGTCCCGGATCCGCACTACCACGCTGTCCTCCTCGGCGGTGATGGAGGCGTCGATCCGCTTTCCATCTCCGCCATGCTTGGCGGCGTTGTCCAGAATGTTCAGGAACACCTGACGCAGACGGCCGGGATCGCAGGGAATCTCGGGAATATCCTCGTCGCTGTCCTCATAGTTCAGTTTGATGCCGTCCTGGGCCAGACGGCTGCCGTACATATACACCGTGTCCTCAAATTCCGCCCGCAAATCTGTGGGTTCTACAGACAGCGTCACCCGTCCATCCTGCATCCGTGTGAAGTCCAGCAGCTCCATGACCATGTCCGTTAAGCGCTTGGCCTCGCTGGATATGATCTTCATACCCTGCCGGGTATCGGCGTCCATGTTTTCGTCCGCCAGCAGGGTTTCGCTCCAGCCGTTGATCACGGTGAGAGGCGTCCGCAGCTCATGGGACAGCTGGGAGATGAATTCCCCCTGCATTTTCTCATTCTGAGCGATTTTGCTGGACATTTCGTTGATGGTCTCCGCCAGCTCCCCGATCTCGTCTCTGTAGGTGGTCTTGATCTGAACCCCGTAGCTGCCATTGGCGATTCGCTTGGCCTTCTCGGTGATCTCTGCCACAGGGGTCATAATGGAGCGCAGATACACGTTGCTGCTGATCATCACCACCAGCAGCACCATCAGCAGCACCATCACGCTGGTACCGGCCACCAGCAGGATCTGTCCGTCCACCAGTCGAGTGGAGGTCACATACCGCAGTACCCCGATGACTTCGCCGGTGCTGTAGATCATGGGGCTGGACACTGCCATGATCCGCTCTCCTGTATGGGGATCCTTGCCGATGTAGGACACAATGCCCCGGCTGTCCATGGCCTTCTGGATCTCAGGAGTGCTGGGAGACTGGCCTGCCCACTGGCCGTAGGAGGAGGAAACCAGACCACCCTGGGCGCTGATAAATTGCAGCTCCATGGTGTTCTTTTCCGCAAAGGTCTTGGCATAGGTGATGCAGGACTGGTAAAAATCAATATAGGGCTGGTCGATAAAGTCGTCAAAGAAATCCGCCGTGGTAGAGGCCCTCCGCTTCATGTCCGACTCCATCTGGGTATAGTAGTAGGCGGAAAAGCCAGCGGTGATGACCAGCACACACACAAGGCCCAATGCCAGCACCACGCCCGCGGTGCTCATGAGCCAGCGCTTCCGCAGTCCCTTCACCTGAAAATTGGGCTTGAACCTCATGGCAGTTATGCCCCCCACTTATAGCCCAGACCCCAGACAGTGGTAATATAGGTAGGCGAGGTAGTATCGTCCTCAATTTTGATCCGCAGACGGCGGATGTTCACATCTACGATCTTCAGCTCTCCCTCATAGTCCCGGCCCCAGACCGCGGCCAGGATGTCCTCTCTGGACAGTGCCCTTCCGGGATTCTGCATGAACAGCTTCAAAATGGCGTACTCCACCTGGGTCAGACGGATCCGATTCCCGTTCTTTTCCAGGGTATGGTTCCGGGTGTTCATGACGAAGGGGCCCTGGGTCAGCAGCTCAGAGGAGGCGTTGCTGTCCCCGCCGATCCGGCGGTAGAGGGCGTCGATCCGGGCGGTCAGCTCTGCGGGAGAGAAGGGCTTTGTCACATAGTCGTCGGCGCCGGTCATCAGGCCCGTGACCTTGTCCATTTCCTGGGTACGGGCGGTGAGCATGATAATGCCCATCTGCTTGTTGGTGGCCCGGATCCGGCGGCATACCTCGAAGCCGTCCATGTCACCCGGCACCATAATGTCCAGGATGGTGACGCCCACGTCGGGATTGGCGGTGATGGCGTCCAGAGCCTCCTGGCCGTCTCCCGCCTCGATCACATCATAACCCGCCCGCTTCAGATTGATAACCACAAAGCTGCGAATATTCAGCTCATCTTCCATAATCAATACTTTTTTCATATCGTTCTCTCCCCTAGCTCTCCCCTGTCCGCCAGTCCTGCCGGATCAGGTGGAAGGAGGTATTTAAGTTTTCTTTCGTAATGGAATAGAGCGGCGCGTCTCCGCCCAGCCTTGCGGCGTAGGCCACACCCTCTGCCCGATACAGGGGGAAGCGGCCGCCCACCTGAGCTTCCTCGTCCCGGTTACTGCCTGTGAGAATGTAGATATTGAAGATTTCCGCGGCGGTGATGTAATCCTCGTCCCAGACATAGAAGGTAAAGGAATCGCCCCATTGCTCCACGGTGACCCGCTGGGCCCACTGGTCATTCAGCTGTACATACCAGCCGCCCAAAAAGTCATGGAAGGTATAGAGCTTGTCCACCTCCTGCCCCTCCGGATCCATGGAGAACCACCGGAGCAGTGAGGTCTGATCTCCCTCCCGCCAGGGGGACATGGCCTCCATGGGGATGGCGTTGGGCAGCTCCAGAACGCCGTCGCTGTCAATGTCCTCGGCGTAAACGTAGAAGTTGCACAGGGTCTGGACACTGGTATGGGTCTCTCCGGAATAGGAGATGTTCTCAAAGTGCCTTCCCCGTATGGTGAAGATATCGGTAACGATGGCGTTATCGTCCACGGCGCTGGCCACATAGATGGCCGGCTTCCCCCCGTAGAGCTTTCCCGCCTGGATTCTGCGGATGTGGGAGGGATCCTGGGACAGCTCCGTCTCCACCGACCGAACGGTCTTTCCTGCCTGGTAGCTGTAGAGCACCGCCATTCCCCGCTGGGCCTCGGATTCCCCGGGGCGCAGCACCATAACCTCGCTTCTGCCGTTGCTGTCCAGGTCGCAGGTCATGTACCTGGAATAGCCGATGGTAAACAGCTGCTCGGCGCTGCCGCTGGCAAAGGAATAGACAGAGACATTCCGCAGCACCTGATCGCTGACCTGCCGTCCCACCACCAGCTCCAGGCCTGGTTTTTCATCGAAGTTTACATATTCCACCTGCTCAAAGGCGGTTCCGTTGCTGCTGATCACCTCCGCCAGGGAGCAGGTTCCGTTTTCCTCCTGGGTAAAGATCAGCACCTGCAAGGGCCGGTCGGAATTGCCGATGGCAAAGACCAGGTATTCGTCCAATCCGTCTCCGTTCAGATCCGCCGTCTGGACGGTCTGCTGGTTGTCCCCGGAGGTAGGAGCACAATAGGTCAGGTTTGCCATAGCGGCGTCAATGGCGGATTGAAGCTGACTAAATTCCTCAGACCGTCTGGGCAGGGCGTACATTTCCTCCACTGTCCGCATGGCGCAGCCGGTCAAGAGCAATGATGCCAAAGTCAATAAAAGCATCGTAATTTTCTTTTTCACGGCATCAACTCCCTTCAAGCTCCTGCCGATTTCATCAGAGCGTCTTTATATTATAACACAAATATTTACAAAAGAAAAGCTATTTGACAACAACATTTTCCGGCCCCAGAACATTTTTTAGTTCCTTCAGCATACGCTCCCCAAAATCGCACCGGGTGCCCCGACGCTGCTTGGTATCGGCAAAGTACAAAACCACCTTGCCCTCCCCCGGGAACATGTTCAAAATGGCTTTGATCTTGGCGAACAGCTTTCCTTCCTCCGTGGGAAGCCGGAGATACAGGGTTCCCGCCTGTGGCATGGGTGCTTCCTCCTGGGCGTAGTCGGAGATCGGCCTTGCCCGGTTGATGACGATTTGGGGATCCTTGTCCTCCCGGATGGACAGCCGCCCGGTGATCACCACGGCGCTGCCCTCCTTCAGGTAGCCGCCGAACTGATCCAGCACGTTGGAGAAGGCAAGCATTTCCATGGAGGCGGTGTCATCCTCTATGGTGACGTAGGCCATCAGGGAATTGTTCCGGGTGTTCTTTAGCTTCACCGTCTCAAGGATCCCCGCTATGGATACGGTCTGATTGTCCTGATACCCCGCGTTCTCATCCATAAGCTTGGCGATCTGCACCACATGGGTATCCTTCAGGAAGGGCCGGTAATCGTCCATGGGGTGACCGGAAACGTAGATACCCATGGTCTCCTTTTCCATGGCAAGCTTTTCGCCTTTGCTCAGCTCCTCCCGCTTGGGGATGGGTACCCCACGGGCGGCGTCCTCCTCGTCGAACATGGAGAACAGCCCAAGCTGCCCTTCCAGATTTTTCTTCCGGGTGGCGGATACACTGTCCATGAGAGGCTCAAATACAGCCAGCAGCTCGCTTCTGTGATAACCAAAGCAGTCCGCGGCGCCGCACTTGATGAAGTTCTCCACGGCACGCTTGTTCAGCTCCCCTTCTCCCATTCGTTCCACGAAGTCTTCCAGAGACTTGAAGGGGCCGCCTTCCTCCCGCTTTTTCACCATGGTGCGAATCAGTCCCCGGCCCACGTTTTTCACAGCCCCCAGGCCGAACCGGATGGCGTTTCCCTCCACGGTGAAGTGGTCATAGGAGTGGTTTAAATCCGGAGGCAGCACCTGGATGCCCATTTCCTTGCACTCGGAAATGTAGCCGGAAATCTTCACGGCGGAATCCAGCACCGAGGTCATAAGGGCTGCCATGTACTGTTTTGGATAGTGGCATTTTAAATAAGCCGTCTGATAGGCCACCACTGCGTAGCACACGGCGTGGGCCTTGTTGAAGGCGTAGTTGGCAAAGTCCACGATCTCGTCGTATATGGACTGGGCCACGGCTTCCGGGACGCCCTTGGCGATGGCCCCCGCAATGTTCTGTTCCTTGTCGCCGAAGACGAACACCTTCCGTTCCGCCTCGATGATCTTCATTTTCTTCTTGGAAATGGCCCGGCGGATGTTGTCCGCCTGGCCCATGGTATAACCGCCCAGGGAGCGGAAAATCTCAATGACCTGCTCCTGGTAGACGATGCACCCGTAGGTCACGTTCAAAATGGGCTTTAACAGGGGCGTCTTGTAAACCACATGTTCCGGATGGAGCTTGCAGTCAATGAACTTGGGGAAAGAATCCATAGGCCCTGGACGGTAGAGCGACA
>CAYMWT010000178.1:0-5268 GCA_964394055.1 uncultured Oscillospiraceae bacterium | reverse complement strand
ATGGAGGTTCGGGAGGATGACGAGGAATTTCAGAATCCGGTAGACCTGATGTTCGAGGCACTGGAAAAGAAGAAGCCCAACCACTTCGCCGTCCGGCAGTATAAGAAATACAAGCTGGCGGCGGGCAAAACCGCAAAATCCATCCTTGTAAGCTGCGGCGCACGGCTGGCGGTATTCGACATTGCCGAACTTCGGGAGGTCACTTCCTATGACGAGTTGGAACTGGACACCCTGGGGGATCGGAAAACGGCCCTGTTTCTCATTATGAGCGACACCGACGATAGCTTTAACTTCCTGATTTCCATGTGCTACACCCAGCTTTTCAATCTGCTGTGTGAAAAGGCTGACGATGTATATGGCGGCAGGCTCCCCGTCCATGTGCGTTGCCTGATTGACGAGTGCGCCAACATCGGTCAGATCCCCAAGTTGGAAAAGCTGGTGGCCACCATCCGAAGCCGGGAAATCTCCGCCTGTCTGGTGCTGCAAGCCCAGTCCCAGCTGAAAGCCATTTACAAAGATAACGCCGACACCATCATCGGCAACATGGACTGCTCCATTTTCCTGGGCGGCAAGGAGCCGACCACCCTGAAAGAGCTGTCCGCTGTGCTGGGGAAGGAAACCATCGATACCTTTAACACCGGTGAGAGCCGTGGACGGGAGGTGTCCCACAGCCTGAATTACCAGAAATTGGGCAAGGAGCTTATGAGCCAGGATGAACTGGCTGTCATGGACGGCGGCAAGTGCATTTTACAGCTCCGTGGCGTCCGGCCTTTCCTTTCGGAAAAGTACGATATTACCAAGCACCCCAATTACCATCTCACCGCCGACGCAGACCCCAGGAACGCCTTTGACATTGAGCGTTTTTTGTCAGCAAGGCTGAAACTCAAAGGAGATGAAGTCTGCAACGTATATGAGGTAGTCGCCTCAGAATAACCCTGCTGTTCCGCTTTTGAAAGGAGGGATCGTATCTACCTGCCAACAGGCTTACAAAGCGGACGATCTTACGAAAATAACGAAAAAGGAGGATGGCCGGAATCAGCCCTCAGAAAGTCAGAGGGAGATTGTTCCGGCTTTTGTATGCCTATGAAACACGACTAACCAAATGGATTCCGGTCAAAACGAAAATGGCATTTTTCAATTCCGCAATTCAGGTATTACAGACCCTGGTGGTCGCTCTGGGCGCTGGTCTTGGCGTGTGGGGCGCAATCAACCTGTTGGAAGGCTACGGCAATGACAACCCCGGCGCAAAGTCCCAGGGTATGAAGCAGCTCATGGCTGGCGGCGGTGTGGCCCTCATCGGCATCACCTTGGTGCCCCTGCTGTCCGGGCTGTTTACGGCATAAGCCGTCCCAATCAAACGCTCCTGCCCCAACCGGGCAGGGGCGTTCTCATTTGAAGGAAAGGAGTTTTTACACTTGAAGCACTTTCAAAAATTTCTCTGTGCCCTGATGGTGCTGGTGCTGTGCTTCGGTATGGTTCCCTATGCTGCGGCAACGGAGACGGAACCCACTGCCACTATGGAAACCGTTCCGGAAGTAACCGAGGGCATGACCGAGGCAACTACAGAGCCGCCTACCACAGAGCCTGTGGTGGAGGAAACCGTCTCACCGGAGACTTTGCCTGAGGACGAATTTCTTCTGGATGAAGGTTTTGACCTTATGAGCGTAGGCAGCACCCAGGGCAGCATCATGCTGTTTGACTACGCCGACAACGGGGATTACACCACAAGGTTAAATTCCCAGGTGTCCTGCGCCTACAAACCGAATGGTTCGGGAACCACCCGGACGGCCTACATCAAAAACTTAGGCTGGCACTTCGCCCGGTATGGGGGTGTTGCCCATCCGGATGAACCGCTGTACTGTATTGAACCCTGGCGCAACTACGGAGCCAGCACCTCCGGAAACTCCGTTGACCGGGACGTGACCCTCAGTGGCAGCGGCAGCACTTCCGGCAGCAATGTGTGGTATGCCCTTCCCTCTGCCCGGCGAGAGGCTATTGGACTTATCCTCCTGTACAGTGACCAGATGTGGAACCATTCCATCAGCGTCACGAATACACGGAAGGACAGTAACCCCAACGTGCCCCTGCGGATCGCAACCCAGTTTCTCATTTACGAGATTGTCTGCGGTCTACGTGACCCCGACACCTTTGAGAGAAACTACTCCAACGAGTGTGGCACCTCCGGAGACGTGTTCTACAACGCTGGTGCCGCTTCGGTATCCGGGTTTTCTTCCAACTATAACAGCCTGGTAAGTAATATTCAGGCGGCGAAGAAAATTCCCAGCTTCACCAGTTCTTCCAGCAGTAGTGCCCCTACCATCACCCTGACAGGAGAAGAAACCAGCGTCTATGACAATAACGGTGTGCTGTCCAACTTCTCTTTCACAGACGGGAACGGTGCGGAGTTCTACAAGAGCGGTAATACCCTGTACATCACCCAGACCGGGACGATTTCTTCCTCTACGGTGTTCCGGGCGACCCGGTATCTGCCCTCCGCTGGCAGCTCCACCTATAACCTGTGGTACATGACCGGTTCTTCCTATCAAACCACTATCTCTCTTGCAAACGCATCCAGCGGCAGCCTCAATGCCTACTTTAAGCTGAAAGCCCCCGCACTGGGAGCCATAAGCCTGACGAAAACCACGGAGGACGGAAAGAATCTCTCCGGCTGGCGGTTTGGGATCTACTCCAATTCTGCCTGCACTTCCCTGGTATCTGGGCCGCATACCACAAACAGCAGTGGTAAGATTTCCGTTACCGGGTTGTCTGCTGGCACCTACTATGTTAAGGAACTGGGGCATACGGACAGCGCTATCAATGCGCTGTATACCTGTTCCGGCACCAATCCCCAGAAGGTAACTGTCACCAGCGGCGGCACCACTTCTGTCAGCTTCTATAACAAGCTGAACACTGGCGGCGTAAAACTGGTTAAGTCCACAAACACCGGAGAAAACCTGAGTGGCTGGCAGATCGGGTTGTATATGGATTCTGGCTGCACCAGTGCTGTATCCGGTTCTCCCTTTACCACCGAGGCAGACGGCACGGTGACGGTTACTGGATTACAGCCGGGAACCTATTATGCGAAAGAGTTGCCTACAGACGATCCCTATTGGGAGTTTGATACTACTGTAAAGACTGTAACGGTTGCCGCCGGACAGACTGCGGAAGTCACCTTCACCAATACCCACTATGGACGCATTGAGTTCCACAAGACCACCAACACCGGAAACCAAATGGGCGGCTGGACATTCCGGGTAGCGGATTCCAAAGGCAACACGGTTGGATATTACACCACGGATGAAAACGGTTATGCCGTCACGGAGAATCTTCCCCTGGGACGCTACACCGTGTACGAGGTTCCCACCGAGGACGCCTACTGGAATTGCGAATTGGGTTTCCATGATGTGACTGTCAAGGCAGGTACTACCGTTGTGGACACCTGGCTGAACCGGGAACAGGGGTTGGCGTGGTTCCATAAAAAAACCAATACCGGCGAATCTGTGGAGGGTTGGCATATCACCGTCTATGCGGACGAAGCCTGCACCCAGGAAATCAGAACCCTTATTACCAATGAAGAAGGAAAGGTTGGTTACTATCTTGACCCTGGCACTTATTGGGCGAAAGAAACCGGTGACGAGCATGGGAGGTTTGAGGACGAATACTGGATGGTGGATGAGACTGTCCAGAAGTTTGAAATCAAGCCCCATGAGGATGTTTCCATCACCTTCATCAACGTCCAGTATGGCAAGCTGAAAATCACCAAAACCGTGGAGGGTGAAGGCTCCGTAGAGGGCTGGCAGTTTAAGATCACGGATGCTGATGGGAAAGCGCTGGATGGCTCTCCGTTCTCCACAGATAAGGACGGCATCATTCTGACCGGAAATCTGCTGCCCGGAACGTATACCGTGGAAGAATTGCTGCCGGAGGACAGCCTGTACGAGTGCAAGGGCGATAACCCCCAGACGGTCACTGTCACCCAGGGAAAGACCGCCGAGGTTTCCTTTGTCAACGCTCTACGCACCGGGAAGGTTACGGTGGATAAGATCGACATTACCGGAAGCCCCCTGGCAGGGGCTACCTTCCATCTGGAATGGAGTGCGGAGGGTTCTCTCTGGTATCCCGTGACCTATTCCGAAACCATTGTCCGGGGCGGCTGCTCCAACCCCGATGTACAGGATGGCTGCCTGACCACCGGAGCAGACGGGATTCTGGAATGGGACAACCTCTATCCCGGATTACAGTACCGTCTGACGGAGACGAAAGCCCCGGATGGCTATAAGCTGCTGGCAAAGCCCGCCTACGAGGGCGAGCTTCCCGCCGATGATCTTACCCTTTCGGTTCGTGTTACCAACACCCGCACTTTCACCATGCCGGACACCGGATCACATGACCTGTTCCTGATTCCCACCCTGGGGTATCTCATTATGTCCGCCCTTGTTCTTCTGCTGGGGTGGAAACGGAAAGAGGTGAATTAAAATGCGAACCTTCCATATTTCTAAGCCCTTGGCTGGGCTTCTCGTCGCTGGCTGCGGCGCTGCGGCGATTCTGACCGCTGTGTTGCTCCGCAAGAGAAAGCGTATCTGAGTATGAATACGGCCTACCGCGTCAGGGATGCCCCCACGGGCAATCCCTGATTTTTTACGCCCACAAAAACACATCTTCAACAAACAATGAAAGGATCTGAAAATTTATGAAACGCTTTGTCAAAATTCTTTCCCTGGTTCTCTCCCTGAGTATGCTGCTCTGCTTCCCCGTTGGAGCCTCTGCCGCTGAGCTGGAGGACGCTCCCATTGACACCGCCCGGAAAGGCTCCCTGACCATTTACAAGTATGATGTAACCAACGCCGAAAAGGACGGCGTGTGGGATTCTTCCTATGTGTCCACCGGCGTATTCGACCAGACCGGCGTCAATGACGTGCTGGGCAGCGGGGAATCCACCCTGGGCAACGGCGAGACCGGCTACGGCTATGCCATCAAGGGTGTGGAGTTCACCTATCTGCGGGTTGCGGATATTGTCCAGTTCTCCGAATCCGAGGCTGATGGCTCCACATCCAGCCATGTGGAAGTTCTCTATGGCATCGATAAGGTTAAAGGTGCCGATTTCCTGAAAGCCCTGAATCTGGCTGACGGAAAGGGCAGATATGAAAATGCTGACGCTCTGGATGAAACCAAATATTTCTTCCAGTCCGATGTCCTGATTTCCGCCCTGTCCGCCGCTCTGGAAAGCAATTCCACCACCGTCAAGAATGCTCTGGAATCCTATGTTGC
>CAYMWT010000177.1:0-5296 GCA_964394055.1 uncultured Oscillospiraceae bacterium | reverse complement strand
GGGGCAGGCGATGCCGCCTGCCCCATGGTGATATCCTATTGAACCATCCTGTTATGCCAGATCGGCGTACAGGGTCTCCCCGTACACGCCGTCCCGGATCAGCTTCCGGAAGCTTTCCGCTACCGCCGCCTTATCCTCCTTATAGGTCACCCCAAACCATTTGTCATTGGTTTCCAGCACCCTGACGCTGCACTTTCCTGCCCGCAGCATTCCGCCGATGAGGGTGGGAAGCAGATATTCCGCCTTCAGGGGATTTCCGGGTACCTCCTCCCGGAAGAAGGTCTGGAACTCCTCTTCCAGCACCTTCAGGAAGGCAGGCTTGCTGCCCTGGGCAGCCGGGAAGCCCCACATGTTCATGGATACAAAGGATTCCGGATCCAGCGCCACGCCGTCCGCAAAGACGCCGTTGCCTGTTTTCATAATATTCCTGGTTTCCACCACGTCCATAATATGGGTATGACCAGGCGCTATCTTACACACGCCTCTGGTCACGCCCCCGTTTTCGGACAGGGTGTTCTTCAGAATGAAGCCAGCCATGGAAATGGCAGTGTCCTCGTGCTCCTCCGTAAGCCAGTCGTGCATCTTCCGGTAGGCTTCCTTCCCGTAGTAGTCGTCGGCATTGATGACCATAAAGGGCTCCTGAATAAATTCCTTGGCTGCCAGAACGGCCTGGCCGGTTCCCCAGGGCTTGACACGGCCCTCCGGAATCTCATGGCCTTCGGGAATGTCACGCATGTCCTGGAAGGCATAGGCGGTCTCTACCCCCATGCTGCGGCAGACAGCCTCCACCCGGTCACCAATGCGCTCCCGGAAGTCCGCCTCAATATCCTTTCGGATCACGAAAACGATCTTATTGAACCCCGCCTCCACCGCGTCATGGATGGAATAGTCCATAATGATTTCATCATGCAGTCCAACAGGCTCCAGCTGCTTGATGCCGCCGCCATAGCGGGAGCCGATGCCCGCCGCCATAATCACCAGTGCTGTCTTTTTCATAGCATACTCTCCATTTTATCCAAAATGGGGTCGGCTTCCTTACATGGAACCTTCCCGCTTCAGCACAGCCTTTACAGTCTTCAGCAGGATCTGGAAATCCAGGCCCATACTCCACTGCTGTATGTACTGCTTGTCCAGGGCAATGACCTGCTCAAAGTCTGTGATCTTGCTTCGTCCGCTGACCTGCCACATACCGGTGATGCCGGGCTTGATGGACAGCCTGGCCCGATGGTGCAGCTCATATTTTTCCCATTCGTCCATTGTGGGAGGACGGGTACCCACCAGGGACATTTCTCCCTTCAGGACGTTAAAGAACTGCGGGAATTCATCCAGGCTCCAATCCCGGATGAAATTGCCGATGCCCTTTTTCACGGTGCCATCAGGCAGCTGTTTGCAGCCGATGATCCGGGGATCGTACTCCAGCTTGAACATCAGGCCGCCGCCTACCCGGTTCTGGGCCATCAGCTCTGCCTTTCTTGCCTCCGCGTCCATGTACATACTGCGGAATTTATAGCACTTGAAGGGCTTGCCGTTTCTGCCTACCCGGGTCTGGGCAAAGAAAATCGGGCCGGGTGAATGAATATAAATCAAAGGCCCCAGGATAACGGTGAGCAGCAGGGTGATGACGCAGCCCACCAGGCCGCCCAGAATGTCCAGCGCCCGCTTGAATATGACCTGCTTGGTGGTGGCCATGTTCAGGCTGGTGGTGATCACCGTCCGCTCCGCGATCCATTCCGTCTCCTGACGGCACCAGTTGTAGGCAGTCCCCTCCTCCAGCTCCACATGGACGGTTATGCCCATTTCCACCAGCTCCGTGATCATGGGGTTGTAGCGATAACGCTCCGCGTCCGGAATGGCCAGAACCACCTCGTCCACCCATTCCCGGCACAGATAAGGCAGCACCGTTTCCCTGGTGGCGTTGATGGGAATGCCCCGGATTTCCGTTCCCCGCTGATCCAGATCCAGCAGACACATTCCAACAAAGCGATAATAGCAGGGCTTCATGCTCATATACCGATTCACCAGATCCTCAGCATGGTCACTGGTGGCAATCATATATAGCGCCACTCTGGAAGGGGATCTCCGCTTCAGCAGATAATGCTTCCAGCCGATCCGCACCCCATAGGAAAGCACACAATAAAGAATGCCAAAGGTAAACAGCACCAGACGGGAATAGGTACTGCCCACCTTCAGGGCATACAGATAGGTAAACAGCAGCACCTCAATCAGGAATACATGCTTGATAGTAATGACAGCCTCCCGGTAATATCCCCGGCGCAAAACATCGCTCATGGTGGAGTTTCCGATCATCACCAGCACGTCTGTCAAGGTCAGCACTGCCATCAGGTTCAGGTAATCCGGCACCTGGAAGGGCAGCTTGCCACGGTTGTAGATCATATAGGCAATGGTAAATCCCAAAATCAGGCTCAGAAGATCCCACACCATAAAATCGATGTGTTTTTTCCAGCCCTGAAGCTTTGCTTTGTACATTTACGCAACCCTCGCTTTTTTCTTCTCAGAGGAATTTCAGGAATCCGGGCGATTCCCGGATAAAAACCGTTCTGTACCAACGCATTCGGGCGCAGCTCCCCACGGTTCTCCTATCATTTCCCCATCTGTCAGCCATCCGCTCTGGCGGAATTCTCCTGACAATAGTCTCCATAGGTTCTCTTTTTCCGAACGGCCGCCCCGGTCACCGCGAAGCCCAGAATGTTGGCGCCCACAAAGTGCAGCTGCCCCAGGGCCTTCTCCAGGGAACGGACATCACAGTGCTCCTGCCGAACCACCATCACCATGCCATCCACAAGCCGGGAGACCTGGACGGCATCGGACACAGCGTTGACCGGAGGCAGATCCAAAACAATGGCATCATAGGTATGCTTCATCCCCTCCAGCACAGTCTGAAGCTTCTCCGAGGCAAGCAGCTCGGAGGGATTGGCAGGAATGGCTCCCGCAGGCATAACCTCCAGATTTTCCATACCTTCGGGCCTGCTCAGTGTCTCCTCCAGGGAGCAGCTGCCGGACAGCAGCTCCGCAAGGCCCATGCCCTTCAGCTTCAGCTGCCGGGCAATGGCAGGGATCCGCAGATCTGCCTCCACGAGCAGCACACGGCTGCCCTTCCTGGCCATGGTATAGGCCAGGTTGATGGCAGTGGCCGTGGCCTCTTCTCCGGCCATGGAGCCGGTCACGCCAACGACCTTACAATTTTCAAAGCCCAATTCCAGATTGGTGCGCAGCAGTCTGAAGGCCTCTCCGGCGACGGTGGAAAGGTTTTCTCCCAGCTCCGCCTGGGTCTGCTCCCCGCTTTCCTTTTTCTTGGGTACCAGCTCCGGAATGGTGGCCAGTACCGGAAGGGTGTAGGTTCTCGCCAGATACTCTCCATCGTGGATCTGGGGATTGATGATCTCCTTCAGCACGATCACGCCGCAGGCCAGCACAAAGCCCAGCAGCAGGCCAATTACGGTTTTCTTCACATACGCGGATTTCGATGCATTCTCTCCCTCAACGACTTCCGCAATGTCTTCCGCAGCGATGCCCGCCGCGTCGTCTACCACCATAACAGCGCTTCCCGCTACCAGAGAGGTTACCTTCTCCGGCAGAATCTTTCCAATGGCTTTGGCAATTTTCTCCGCCTCTGCCTGATCCCCGCTTACAACGGTTACGGAAAAGACCGGGGTATCCTTTACCTCCTCGCAGAAAACCATTTTCGCCAGCTCTTCATAGGTATAGTCCACACCCGTCAGGGCAATTACCTCTTCCAGAGTGGTTCTGGCATTTAAAATGGCCGCGCAGGTCTTTACCAGACTTCTGGCCGTGGAAATTTCTTCCTCCTTCACATCGATCCTGGTATCCCCTGCCAGGATATCAGAGGAGCCAACATACTTCACATACATCAGTGTCTGTGCGGCATAGGGCATCTCCCCATCCAGTTCCTCTGCCTGGACAAGCGCCTCGTCAGCTTTCTGACGGGAAGACGAAACCACCGCGTATCCAAAGAAAATACCACCGCAGATCACCGTGACAAGCGCAATGATCCACGCCTTCCGCCACAGGGCTTTTATCAATTGCAGCAGATCGATTTCCGCTTCCTCGCTTCTTTTGTATTCCATTGCTTTTCTCCTTAAAACGTTCTTTCATCCTTCTCAGCATAAAAGGGCTTCGGTGGGAACACCGTGCTCCTTCCGAAGTCACACGATCCGGCTTATGTCGAAGATCGTTTTATATTCTACACCAGAACCGCCTGCTAGTCAAGCCGCAGAAACACGAATTCCACTATTTACTATCGAAACGGCACATAAGAAAGCAGCTTCTTTTTTGTGAGAAACAGATAAATGATGTTCTGGCTTTCCGTGCCGGAATCTCTTTTTTAAGCTTTTTCACCAAGAAAGCTGGAACCAGCCTGAAATATGCTTCTGCCTCAGAAGCCGCCCATCCTTCCCGGAAGCAAAGGGCCTGCCGGAACCGAATAATCTATCCCGGCCAGCGCAAGGAACCGCCCTGCGCTGACCGGGATTTTCACGGAATATTTTTCAGGCTATCAATTGGCGGTTTCCCCCAGGGTGCGCTCCCGCATATATGCCTTCGTCTTGCCTTCGTCAAAGCGCAGGATACTGTGCTGCATTCCATCGCCGTAGATATCCGCATAGTCTCCCCAGGATTCCGCGGGACAGGTGCCGCCCTCTCCAATGGTCAGCTCTGTCAGCATAGGCAGCAGGGTCATCATCAGGTTCGTGATCTCCGAATTGGTCATGCTGGTGGTGATCATGGGGAACACCTCATTGGCCACATACTGGATAAACCCGGGGCCCTGGGTCTTCAGCTTCGCAATGACGCTTTCCACCAGTCTTCTCTGGCGGCTGGTTCTGACAATGTCGCTGTCGTTGGCCTCACTGTCCTTGCGCATCCGGGCAAAGCTCAGGGCCGTCATGCCGTTAAGGGTATTGGGGCCTGGCTCCACATCCTCATACACCCAGAAGTCATCGGCGTTCAGGTATTCCGCCTCCGCCTCAGTCAAATCAATATCCACGCCGCCCAGCTCATCGATAATGTGGACAAAGGCGTCAAAGTCAATCTCAAAGTTGTAGTCTACTTCCACGCCAAAGTTCTTGTACAAGGTCAGGTTCATAAGTTCCATGGAACTGGCAGCGCCATTGCCCCCATAGAAGGAACCCATATGGTAAATTGAGGTCAACTTGGTCCCGCCAAAGTAATGACCATTCCACTCCACGGACTGCTGCACCAGGGTGTCCCGGAGGAAGGAGGTCATGGTCACGGACTTCTCATAGGTATTGATGGTGAA
>CAYMWT010000176.1:0-5300 GCA_964394055.1 uncultured Oscillospiraceae bacterium | reverse complement strand
CGGTGAGAGCGTCGATGTCTTCACCCACTGTGGCATCTCCGGTGGTGTTCAGGAATTGAGCCAGGAACTGCCAGTCCGTCAGGGCGGTTTGCCCCAGACCCAGGGTTTCGTGAATGTCCCGGATTTGCAGGCCGGTCACCTTGCCATCGTTGGAAACACCAATGAGCATGGCGATATTCTTGGCGTAGCCATGAGTGAGGGTACCGATCACATAGCCGGTTTCTCCCTTATAGACATGCTGGATGTTTGCGTCCTCGCCGGTGTAGGCTTCCTCGGTGAAGGAAACAGAGCCGGGGAGAATGGTCTGCATTTTGCTGTTCAGCTCTTCCCGGGCATTGGCGACCCGGATCCCCATAAGGCCGTTGTAGGCGGCAAACAGGAGGAAGGTGGCAAGAAGAAGGAAGACCAGAGGCGTAATCCGCTTTTTATCCATTTTGACCCGCTCCTTTCTTCACGCCGAACCGGCGGGGACTGGTATAACGGTCAATGATCCACACAAAGGCATCCATCAGAAGAATGGCGTAGGTCACGCCCTCGGGGAACAGGCCGAAGTACCGGAAGAACACAGTCAGGGCGCCGCAGCCGATGCCATAGACCACCTGACCTTTGGGAGTCACGGGAGAGGTGGCGTAGTCCGTAGCCATGAAGATGGCACCCAGCATGACGCCGCCGCTGAACAGCTGATAGAGCATCCAGGAGACGGGGTTCCCGGTTTTGCTGAAAATAAGGGTAAGAACGGCCACAGTGCCCAGATACGCGGCGGGAATGCGGATGGAGATGACCTTCCGGTAAATGAGCCAGCCGCCGCCAATGAGCAGAGCCAGGGCGGAAATCTCACCGATGGAGCCGGGGCAGTTGCCCAGGAACATGTCCAGAATGCTTTCCTCCGGCAGGGCGGGCATGACCATGTGGTGCAGAGGGGTTGCGGCGGTGACGCCGTCCACGCCCAGAGCCCCATACCGGGTCAGGGCAGCGGGGAACAGGAGCAGCATAAAGGCCCGGGCGGCGAGAGCCGGGTTGAAGATATTCTGTCCCAGACCGCCGCACAGGAGCTTCACAAACAAAATGGCAAAGATGCTGCCAAGGATCACCACAGAATAGGGGACAGTGGCGGGCAGGGTCAGGGCAAAGAGCATACCCGTCACCAGGGCGGAGCAGTCAGGCAGGGTGTTCCGCTTTTTGGTCACCAGGGAGTAGCACCATTCCGTCAGAATGGCACAGGCCATGGACATGAGCACCACGGTCAGGCTCCGCCAGCCAAGGACAAAGCAGCCGACCAATGTGGCGGGGATCAGGCCAATGACCACGTCCAGCATCAGCTTGCTGGATCGGAAATCTCCACGGATGTGGGGAGAAGAAGCGACGGTGAGCTTCATTTGCTTTTCGCCTCCTTATATTTCACTTTCGCCTTCCGGAAGGTCTCCACCAGGGGCAGCTTTCCGGGACAGGTATAGGCGCAGCTTCCGCACTCCATGCAGTCCAGAAGGTTCAGCCGTTCCAGCTCGACGATGTCCTCGCATTTTCCGAACCGGTAGAGGTACAAAGGCTGAAGGTGCATGGGGCACACTGCCACGCATTTTCCGCAGCGCAGACACACCGGGTTTTCGGCGGCACCGTTTCGATCCTTGGGCAGGCACAAAATAGAGTTGGTGGCCTTGATCACGGGCACGCTGAGGTCACCCTGGGCAATGCCCATCATGGGGCCGCCGCTGATGACCCGCTCGGTCTCATCCGTCAGGCCTCCAGCCTTTTCAATCAGGTCGTGGAAGGGGGTACCAATGCGGACAATGAAGTTCTGGGGCTTCTCAATGGTCTCGCCGGAAATGGTGACGATCCGCTCGGTCAGAGGGGTGCCCAGGCTTACAGCCCGGTAGATGGCGGCGAAGGTGGAGACGTTGAATACGGCGCAGCCGGCGGATACCGGAAGCTTTCCGGGAGCCACCTCCCGGCCGGTGACGGCCTGGATCAGCTGCTTTTCGCTGCCCTGGGGATAACGGGTGGGCAGAACCACAATTTCGATTTCGGGGAAGTCGGGATGCATATTTTGGAGCTTTTCAATGGCTGCCTGCTTGTTGTCCTCTACGGCCAGCACCACCCGTTCCGGGCGAAGCACCTGGCGGAGGATCATCATGCCCTGCAAAACCTGCTCGGGCCTGGTGCGCAGAAGGGAGTCATCGGCGGTGATATAGGGCTCGCACTCGCAGGCGTTGGCAATCAGAGTATCCACATGTCCCATGGCGGACATGGCCTTGACTGAGCCTGGGAAGGCAGCGCCGCCCATGCCTACCAGACCGGCCTCCCGGATGGCGTGGAGAATTTCATCATCGCTTAAATCTTTTACGTCCTTCCCGGGGAGGGCAGGGGGAAAGGGAGTATCCTGAAAATCGTTGTCAATGACAACGGCCAGGACGTTTCGCCCGCTGACATGGGGCCGGGGCTCGATGGCGGAGACGGTGCCGGAGACTGACGCGTGCACAGGCACACACAGGCCTTCTCCGTCGCCGATCTTCTGACCCAGCAGGACATGGTCGCCTACCTTTACCAGTGGGGTGCAGGGGGCGCCGATGTGCTGCTGCATGGGGATCACCACCTGCTTGGGGGTGATGGTTACAAAATCCAGGGATGTGGTGGACATTTCCTTATTGTATTTGGGATGAATGCCACCAAAAAACAGGTGTTTCATGGTTTCACCTCTCAAGTTCTGATATAGTCTGAAAAGCCGGGAGAAAAGAATTCATTGCCCTGGGCGTCCACCCACAGGGCTTCCGCTCCGGCTTTGTCCAAAATGGCCTGACCCTCCTCCTGTGGGAGCAGGAACAGAGCAGTGGACAGAGCGTCGGCCAGGCCGGAATCGGCACACAGGATGGTTACCGAACGCCAATACGTTGCGGGCATTTTTGTTTCCGGGTCGATGATATGGTGGTAGACCTTGCCGTCCACAATGTAATAGCGCTGGTAGTCGCCGCTGGTGACCAGGCTTCCCTCGGTAAGGTTCAGGGTGTGAAGGTAATTCCCACCGTCGGGATTGTTGACCCCAACCACCCAGGGGGTACCACCATCGTCCTTGGGGCCGGTGGCGCAGACATTGCCGCCTACGCTGATCAGCAGACCCGTGGGAGAGACCTCCGCAACCCGCTGGGCAGCCCAGCCCTTGCCTACGGCACCCGCGTCCAGCTTCACCAGAGGGTCGGAAAAGAATACGGTCTCCGCCTCCTGGTCGATGACGACGCTGTCAATGGAAATGTGCTCTCCGGCAGCGTCCAGGGCGGCGGGATCCGGGAGACGGGCGTTCTCAGGATCGTCAATGCCCGCGGTTCTGGCCTCATGCCAAAGGGAGAGCACGCTGCCCATGGCAACGTTCACCTTTCTGTCGGTGCGGGTGTAATATTCCTTGCAGTCCAACAGGAACCGGATGAGGATGGGATCCACCTTTACCGGCCCTTCGGCGGCATGGTCGTTTACGGTCTTCAGGTTGGTGATGCCCTCATAGTCGTTGTAGATGTCAAACAGCTGATGGTAGGGAAGCAGGGCGTCCCGGACAGCCTGGGCCTGTTCGGTGAAGGCGGCCTCACTGTCCGCTTTTCCCACCACGGTGGTTACGGTGTCAAACAGCTCCAGGAAGGTGGCGGAATACTGCTTTTGTTCTGCCCTTTTTGGGGCGCAGCCTGTGAGCAGGCAGAGGATCAGCAGCAGGGCTGGAAGCCGTGTTTTCATCAGGACAGAGCCTTGGCAATCAAAGCCTGGAAGCCGCCGATGGCGATGGTGACGCCGGAAGCCAGATCCGCGTCCGTGGGAGCGGTCTTCTCGTCAACGGCGATGCCGGCCACCTGGTCAGCAGTCTTCCCGGTGACGTAGGCGGCGAAGTTGGCGGCCTGCTCGTTCCACTCAAACTGGGAACCGGCGTAGGCCTTCATGCCGTATTTTTCGCCCAGCTCGTTTTTGGTCTGGGCACCGGCGGTGACATCGGAGGTGAGGGTACCCTTGGCGTCGAAGTTGACCTTCGCCTGAAGGCTGTCAATGAAGCAGGAGGTGATGGTGCCGTCCTTTACGGTGACCGCGGCTACGTCGCAGTCCAGCTGAGCGGTGCCGTCAACGTCCTCGAAGGGGAGAACGGTTTTGCTCAGGGAGGGGACAATGGCCAGCTTCAGGGTATCGCCGGCGGAAGCGCCCAGCACCTGGGCATTGGCGGCGGCCTTTTCAATGGCGGAAACATAGCCGCCGATATAAATGGTGGCGGTGGTAGCCAGGTCAGCGTCAGCGGCATGACCGGTTTCGTCCACAGCACCGTTTTTCAGCTGCTCCACAGTCTTACCCACGGCATACTGGGCCAGAGCGGCAGCCTGCTCGTTCCACTCAAACTGGGAACCGGCGTAGGCCTTCATGCCGTACTTTTCTCCCAGCTCGTTCTTGGTCTGCACGGGAGCAGTCACGTCCGAGGTGATGGCGCCGGTGTGGTCAAAGGTTACGGTAGCGCCCAGGCTGTCCAGAAGGCAGCTGAGGATCACACCGTTCTCGTCCAGGGTGACAGCGGCAAAGTTGACGTCATACTTCACCTGGCCGTCTTCCCCCTCGGTGGCGCTGGCGGAGTCGCTGAGATCGGCGATGATGGCAAGACCGGTCGTTACGGCACCGTCGGAAGGGACACTGGTTTCCGCGGGAGCATTGGTTGCCACGGGTGCGGCGGTTTCCGCAGGGGCAGCAGGCTCAGAAGCCGCCTGGGTCGGGGCAATGTGGGCATCGGTGGGGCAGGTGCAATTCCCTACGACCACGGTGGTTCCGGCGCAGCCTGCCAGGGTGGTGATTAGCAGGGCGATGATCAGGAAAAGAGAAATTTTTTTCATAAATCTGGTTCCTCCATAAAATGATTCCAGAGGATTATACTATGTTTTTGAAGACCTGTAAAGGGAAAAATACAGCTATGGTCGAAAAGTGTACAGAATGACAAAAAAGGAATATTCCGGTGTAAAACAGGCGGACAAACACAGTATGCCCCGAAAAAGAGAATAAAAAAATCCCCGCCGAAGTGAGAGGCTACATAAAAAAATAGCTTCTCACTTTGAATTTATAGCCGGCAGGACGATTGAACTTGCAGAAAAACCACTTTGATTTTTCAGGTGCAAATGACGGGAATACTGATCTCTGTTACAAATTTTTCACTGTCGCCTGTAATTCCGTAGTCTATCATTGTAATCTCACGGGAAAAACCGCTAATCTCAAGCTTATGTTCTGCTATATAATTTATCAGCTTTCGGTACTGCTCCGGTGACTGTGCGTGACTACCGTGAAAGCGGACAGAAACA